>JAGWML010000108.1 GCA_028873155.1 Acidobacteriota bacterium | reverse complement strand
AACTGCTTGTGAATGAGATGGCTCCGCGGCCTCACAACAGCTATCACCAGAGCGAGCGCGGCTGCGTCACCAGCCAGTTTGAGCAACTGGTGCGCACCACGTGCAATCTTCCTCTCGGCCAGACGACACTAGTCACTCCCGCAGCCATCGTGAATTTGCTGGGCGAGGTGTGGCTCGGAAGGGAACCGGATTTTGCGGCTGCGCTTGCTGTGCCGGGCGTGCGTCTGCATCTCTACGAAAAGCACACGCCCCGCAAAGGCCGCAAAATGGGCCATCTTTCCGCTGTCGGCTCATCTGCCGAAGAAGCGCTGGCGCGCGTGCTCGAAGCGAAGCGCCGCTTGTAATCTCACCGTCTTCGCAGGCGCGCGATTCCGCGCAGCACAATTCGCGACATCATATTCTGTCAAATTGAGTTCGATTGGATATGAAGCAAATACAGAGCTTGCTCTGCGTTTCCTGACATCGCTGCGCTACTATGGAATTCGAGCGGATGTGCATCGCTCGCAAGCCAACGCTGAACGGCATTCCCTGGCGCTCTGCAGAGAAGCTTCCCTCTCTGGCTGAAGTGCCGCTGACAACGGGGGCGGAATATCACGCTTTTCCGCTGCGCAAGATCGTGTCGAAATTCTGCTGATTCCGGTCTTCGTGTGTCCGGAGCGGAACAGGTGATATATGCGTAGAATTGCCCAGATTTTTGCTGCTCTCTTATTTGTCGCAATCCTTCCAAGCGCCCGCGCAGTCCCGAGCTTTGCTCGCCAGACTGGGCTTTCCTGCAATGTGTGCCACAGCAATCCGCCAGAGCTGACCGCCTTTGGCCGTAACTTCAAGTTGCGCGGCTACCTGCTGACGGACACCAGCAGAAAAGACAAGATCGGCAACGTGAAGGATCTCTTCCTGACGCGGTCGATTCCAATTTCTGTCATGTTTTTGCTTTCCAATACCTCTTACCAGGCGAACCAGCCAGCCAGCCAAAATAACGCCGCCGGCTTTCCGCAGCAATTGAGTTTGTTTTTTGCCGGCGCGTTCGCCTCGCACTTCGGCGGCCTCGCGCAAGTCACCTACACCCACGCGAACGACCACTTCGGAATGGATAATACCGACCTGCGCTATGCGAATGACGCCAAGCTGGGTGGCAAAGATCTCGAATACGGCGTCACGTTGAACAACAATCCCACGGTAGAAGATGTGTGGAACAGCACACCCGCGTGGGGATTCCCGTGGATCCAGACGGCGTCTGGCGTGGGGCCGATCGCCTCGCCGTTGATCAATGGCGCGCTTGGCCAGGACGTTGCAGGCCTCGGCGGCTACGGTCTCTGGAACAGCCACCTCTACGCCGACGTGACGGTCTATCGTTCTGAGCACGCCGGCGCGCCTGCACCGGTCACAGGCACAAGCCAGTCGCACAACATCAGCGGAGTGGCGCCCTACTGGCGCGCCGCATGGCAGCAGAATTGGGGCAGCAATTATCTCGAAGTCGGAACGTACGGCATCTACATGAACTCTTACCCCGGCGCGGTCTCCGGGCCTGAAGATCGCTATGTCGATCCATCCTTTGACTTCCAGTATGAGCGGCCCTTTGGCGCCAACCTGCTCGACGTGCACGGAACCTACATCCACGAGAAAACCAATCTCGGCGCGACCTTCGCGGCTGGCGGCGCCACCACGGCGCAGAACCACCTGAACACGTTCAAGCTGGACAGCACCTATCACTGGCGCAATAAATACAGCGCAACGGGTGCAATGTTCTCCACCACGGGGAATGCAGACCCGCTGCTCTATGCCCCGGCAGCGCTGACCGGCAGCAACAATGGCAACCCCGATACGAGCGGATACATCGCACAGTTCGGCTGGTGGCCGGTGCAGAACATCGACATCGACTTTAACTATTCAGGTTATGTCAAATTCAATGGCGCGACGACGAATTATGACGGCGCCCTGCGCAATGCCTCAGACAACAACACGTTCTATATGGCCTTGTGGCTGAACTTCTAGGAGTCTCTGTGGAACAGCAAATTGAAAGAGTCAACGCGGCTGGACAAAAAGATGTGATCATCATCAATCGCCGATCGTTCTTCGGAGCGTTGATGGCGATTGGGACAGCGGGCATGGGCGCGATTCTCTCGGTTCCCGTGCTGCGCTATGTGTTGTATCCGCTGTACGCCAAGGCTTCCGGCACGGAGTGGTCCGATGTCGGCGAGATAAGTGAATTCAATGGCGCAACCGGGCCAGTGCGCAAGACCATCACCTTTGCGCAGCGCGATGGATGGCGCGAGGTCGTCTCTGCTCAGTCGGTCTACGTCAGCCGCAGCGCAGACGGTCAACTGGAAGTTCTTTCGGCGATCTGCCCTCACCTGGGTTGCAGCGTGAGCTGGCAGCAGGCGCAGTCCGAGTTCGTCTGCCCGTGCCACGGCGGA
Organism: Acidobacteriota bacterium; assembly: GCA_028873155.1. Lineage (GTDB taxonomy): Bacteria > Acidobacteriota > Terriglobia > Terriglobales > Acidobacteriaceae > Telmatobacter. Next base: position 7,530 of record JAGWML010000108.1, on the reverse strand, counting down.
CGCTTCCAGGCCGACGGGCTGCACGTCTTTGGTCCTCCGCCACGGGCCATGGACAAGCTGACCACACGCGTGAAGGGAAACACGCTGCAGGTTCGCTTCCAGTATTTCCGGTCCAACGTACCCAACCAGGAAAAGCTGAGCTAATCCGGAAGAGAGTGGAGCTGTGGAGAAAAAGGAAAAGATTGCCTCTACCCAAGCCGCAGGCGGAGGTCTAGCCAAACGCCTCTTCCATTGGATGGACAGGCGCGCCGGCGTCGACAAGCTGATGAAGGAGTCGCTCGATGAGCCGATTCCCGGCGGAGCCCGCTTTGCCTATGTCTTTGGTTCGGGCCTGCTGTTCATCTTCATCTCACAGATTATTACCGGCATTTGTCTGGCGCTCTATTACGTGCCATCGGCAGAGACGGCGCATACCAGTGTCGCGTACATCACCAAGCAGGTAGCCGCCGGTGCGTTCCTGCGCAGCCTTCACTCCTACGGCTCCAGCGCCATGATCATCGTGCTGGTGCTCCATTTCCTGCAGACATTTCTGTACGGCTCGTACAAAGGCCGGCGCGAGCTGCTCTCGATGTCCGGTGCGACGCTCTCGCTGTTTGTCCTTGGCATGGGCTTCACCGGCTATCTGCTGCCATGGGACCAGAAGGCCTACTTCGCCACCGCCGTCGGCACAAACATAGTCGGCGAGGTGCCGCTCATCGGTGAATGGATGACGCGCCTGCTGCGTGGCGGCGACACCATCGGAACGCTCACGCTTTCGCGCTTCTATGTGGCGCACGTCTTTCTGATCCCCGGCGCAATTCTCGGCTTCATCGCCATTCACATCTTCCTGTTCCGCAAGGCAGGAGCTGCCGGTCCCGTCAACGAAGATCCAGTCGACCCGAAGATGGCGCCCGAGGGCTTCTATCCAAAGCAGGTGCTGATGGATATGGCCTTCTCTCTTCTGCTGATGGTGGGTCTCGGTTTTCTTGCCTACTTTCACCCGGAAGGACTTGGGCCCATCGCCAATCCGGCCGACACGCATTTTCTGCCGCGCCCAGAGTGGTACTACCTGCCGATGTTTGAGTGGCTCAAATTCTGGGAAGGTCCCAAGGTCGTCTTCGCCGTCGTTGTAGTCCCCGGCCTTCTCGCAGCCCTGTTTTTCCTCTTGCCGTTTCTTGATCGCAGCCTGGAGCGTCGTCCGTGGCGCCGTCCCATTCCTGTGCTTGCAGTGGCGATTGTCCTCACTGGGACGATCTATCTGGGCATGCGCAGCCACCTCGATGACGAGCACGACCCTTCCACAGCGGCCCAGCTTACCCTGCAGGAGCAGCAGGAAAAGGAGTACACGCAGGCGCCGTTCGAACCGTACATGGAGTCGCCCGGCGGCACTGGCCCTCTTGCCCTGCCCACGGGACCGGTCAATCCCCAGGTGGCGCGCGGCCGCGGCATCTTTCAGGAGCACGGCTGCTCCGGTTGCCATGGAGATGTGGGACTCGGCACTACGGTTGCTCCCAGCCTGAAAGGCGTCACGACAAAATTTCCTGAGCCACAGCTGATCGCGCTGCTGCACAATCCCAATGCGCAGATGCGCGCCGGCCACATGCCTGCCGTAGACATTTCTCAGCCCGACATGACTGCGTTGCTCGCGTATCTGGGCGTAATCGGAACCCCCATGGCCAATGTGCAGGCCGCGTCGGGTGCGTCGATGTCAGCCGGCGCTGCGGGTCATCCTGGCGAAGCCACACCCTCCGGCGCGGAGACCGGCTCAGCAAGTGCTGCGCCAATCTCCGCAGCAGCAACAGAAGGGCAACAACTCTTCCAGGAGCGCGGATGCTTCGCCTGCCACGGGCCGGCAGGCGCGGGCGGCCGCGCGCCTGCGATGGCTCCCATGATTGCGCACCTCAGCGATGCGCAGCTCGCGCAGTTGCTGAGCAATCCAAACGCAAAAATGAAGGCTGGCGGCATGCCTCCCTTCTTTGGCACAGATGAGCAGAAGAACGCTGTGATTGCTTATCTGCGCACCTTGCATGCCCCGCAGGCAGCCCCGCAAGCACAGCAGGCTGCTGCGCCCGCTGCAGAGCAAGGCGGCAGTGTGCAGTATCCGGATATGCCCCCGTCGGCCGGTACAGCGACAGCAGGCAGAACGGCTGCGCCAGTGGCCATGAATTCGGCGCCCGCGAACGCTGCGGCTGCCCCGGTTGCGCCAAGCCCCGGCCGTGCGCTATTCCTCTCGCAGGGATGCGCTGCCTGCCACGGCCCCACCGCGCACGGAACGCAGTTTGCGCCATCGCTCATCAATGTCGGCAAGAAGTTCCCCGGCGAAAAATTGCCGTTCCTGCTGCATCATCCAACTGCGAAGATGAAGGCCGGAGGTATGCCGACGGTGGCGTTGAAGGATGAGCAACTCTCGCAGCTGGTTGCCTATCTCGATAGCCTCACGCCAGAGAACTCTCCCTCTGCAGTTGCTCCGACGGCACAGGCCGCCGCGGGAGCCTCAACGAGCGGCAATTCCCCAGCGAGCGCGTCGTCCGCAGCCGGCGTGGCAACCGGCGCACAGACTACCGCTCCTGTGCTGCTCAGTCCTCTGGCGCAACAAGGCCAGAAGATCTTCCAGCGCATGACGTGCGAGACCTGTCACGGCGTTGGCGGACTCCATGGCACCGTCGCGGCCCCGCCACTCGCAGGTACCGCATCGCTGCTGCCAGAGGATGTGCTGGAGAACCTGCTGCGGCATCACAGCAAGCGTATGCAGCAGGGCGGCATGCCGCTCACCAACCTGAATGCGCCGGATATGAAAGCTCTGATTGCCTACATCCGCTCCATGCCATCGGAGTCGAACTGACGGGCAAGAACCTGCAAGCCCCGCAAGAGACGTTCAGCACCTGAGCGTCGCTGCGGGGCTTGATTGCGCTTAGCGGTTGGTTGCAGCAGCCGCCATCTCGCGATGCGCTTGCGCCAGAGCCTGCATCCGCGCAGCATCCTCTTTCAGCGATTTTGCGATGAACTCGCAGTGGTTGATGGTACCTGTGGCCCACTTCGACGAGCTGATCAGCGGGTTCTTCCGGTACTCGACCGCCATCTGTTGATGTTCAGCAGATTGGGTCAGGTACGCCTCTGCTCTTTCGTCGTAGTAGCGTGCGAGCCGTTCATGCTCCGCGGGTGTCTTGGCGGTGGCAATCAGCGAGAGCAACTGCTGATGGGACAACTTCTCTGGTTTGCTCTGGTTCGACGCCTGGGCAAATGCGCTAAGGGTTAGTACGAGGCTGATTGCAAGAATGGCAAATGCGTTTTTCATGGAAATCTCCTTCAGCGGCCGAGGCCGCTTGATGTTCGGGTTCACTCCATGCGGGCGCGCAGGAACATAGCACTGCTTGCGCGACCGCCGTGTGCATCCTTCAAGGAGAGTTCTAGATACGAAATACCCGCAGCATCAGATAGAGGTCGGGATCCCCTGCTGCGCGAAGCGATATTCCCCAGGGCTGCACCTGTGGCAGACTGGCATGGAAGCCAGACGCGTTGGTATGCAACACAGGCGTCGGCTGGTCCGAAATCTGATCCTTCGATGCAGGCATGCCTTGTTCGTCTACGGAAGACGCCGGACAAAGTTGCATCGTGCTGCCGGCCAGCAGCGAGGGATCATGCACGCCCGACCCATCATGATGCATCGCGCCTGCATGCGCTGGTCCTTCGCAGCATGGATTCCCACACATCCCGGCAGAACACTCAACGCTGCTGCAGAGTCCCGCTGCGACGAGGGGTTGCAACAAGAGCAGCGGCAAGAGTGAGAAGCATGCGAGTTGAATGGCGCGCTTCATGCGTAATGCGAAGTATCGTCCTGAACGGAATCCGGACAAGTGATCTGCGTCACTACTGTTGGACTCAATGCAATCAACGCCAGAGCGGTTTGCGCAAGGCTCCAGATTGAAGTCGCTCAGGACTGCCTTGGAGATGTGACTTGCATCACCGCGCCCCAACCCAGGCCACTTGCACACTGGGCAGGATGCGAGCAAGCGGGCGACACGATATGTAAGTTGTCTCCGCGGACCAGCCTGCACGATTGGCCCACCTCCCGGCGTCTCTTGCTTCCCTCAGGAGGACTCAATGTATCTTTCACGCAATCGTTTCTCTTCTTTTGCAGCTTGCATGACATTCTTGGGGCTTGGCTGCGCCCTGCTTTTGCTTACCTCGTGCGGAGGCGGCGGCATGGCCTCCACAACAGGCACAACGCCGGTCACACCCGCAACCACGGCGGTGCAGGTGAACATGGGTGACTCGCCAGCCGACTGGATGCTCGCGTTTTCCATGAACATCAGTTCCATGACGCTGACAGGCAGCAATGGCAATGCGACGGTGGTCTCCACCTCCACGCCGATGGAGATGATGCACCTGATGGGCTCCATGCAGCCACTGGCCATGGTGAATGCGCCGCAGGGCAGCTACACGGGCGCGACGGTCACAATCGGGTCGGCAACGGTGACCTACGTGGATCCAACGACGAAGACTGTGACTCAGCAGACGATGCAGGGCCCGGTGACCGGCAACGTGACGTTCACTTCTCCCATCACTGTGGGTTCCACCCCGATGGCCATGAGCTTCGATCTCGACCTCGCAAGTTCGATCACGCAGGGAAGCAATGGCAGCCTCATGATGAACCCGGTCATTCACGTCACCAGCGGTGCGCAGGGTTCCGGCAATCCCATGGACTACGCCGATGGTGGCATCAGCGAAATGATGGGCTCAATCTCCGGCGTCTCCAGTAGTTCGTTCACCATGACTTCCATGCAGGCATTCGGAGCCTTCACCTTTGCGACCAACTCCTCGACCGTCTTCGATGGCACCACAATGGGTGGAATGGGCAACGGCATGCTGGTCATGGTGGATGCCACACTCCAATCGGATGGGTCGCTCTTGGCGACGAAGGTGCAGTCGATGATGGGATCCGGCGGCATGATGGGCGGCGGCATCATCACGGCAGAAACAGGGCAACCTCCGACGTCGCTGACCCTTGTCATGCAGAACGGTGTCGGCACAGGCATGATGGCATCCTATTTTGCGGAAGGCGTCACCGTAAATCTGAGCTCGAGCACAACATTTGAAATGAACGAAGATGGCATGAGCATGTCCGGTCTTCCGTTTACGCCAGTCTTCGATGCCGGCCATCTCTTTGTGGGCCAAAGCGTGATGCCCATCAGTTCAGGTGGCATGATGAGCGGCTCAGGCGGAATGGGCGGCGGCATGATGGGCGGCACGTCTATGGCTGGCTCGATTACTGCATCGAATGTAGCGCTGATGCCACAAGGCATGACCGGAACGACTGGTGTGTCGTTGAATGGTGGTACGGCTTCCAGTTTCACCATGACGTTGCCTTCGGATTCGGCCTTCACTTCGCTGACGGGCGCGACCAGTGTCATGGTCTTCCAACAGGCGAGCACCATCATGGAAGGCGGATCGACCATTGCAAGCGGCACGGCCATGCACGCCTTCGGTTTGCTCTTCTACGACGGTGGCCAATGGAAGATGGTGGCGATGCGAATGGGTGCAAATTAGCCCCGTTCAACAGGCCTGCCCCGCACCATCGCGATGCAGCATGCGCGATGCAGAGGAACTTCTTTGCGTCGCGCGCGCTGATAAAATTGAAGCTGCATGATGCTGAAGAACTGGTATGCGCGATGGATGTACGCGTGGGAGACGCGCCTGACCACCCGCGACGAGAACCGCGTCGTTCGGCCGCTGGAGTGGGGCTTTGAGTGGATCGAGCCATTCCTGAAGGCGCATGGGTTTGACCACGCACTGCCTGCGCGGGACACACTGCAGAACGATGCGGCCTCGGAAGTCGCAATGTTGCGCATCAACGAGCTGCTCATTCGCCACAGCGATCAGTTCTTCGGCTACGAGAAGCCGACGGATTTCCGGCTTGAAGAACGTCACCCGGAGCTGTTTCCAACCAACGTACGCCCGGAGACGCTGGCTCAGGATGCAGAGATCAAGCGGCAGGCTGCGGAAGGCCTTTTGCATCCGGCGCAGTTTCTGCGCTTCACTTCTCCTGAAAGAACGCCGTTTCCTGAAAACGATCTGGTCAATGCGCGCTGGTATCCTGCGCCTGCGCACAAGGACCCTGAGCGGCCACGGCAAGCCATTATCGTGTTGCCGCAATGGAATGCCGATGCCTTCAGCCACAATGCGCTGTGCGCCATCTTCAACCGCATGGGCATTTCGGCACTGCGGCTCTCCAAGCCCTATCACGATATTCGCCGCCCCGCAGAACTGGAGCGCTCGGATTACGCCGTGAGCGCCAACATCGGACGCACCCTCTCGGCGTGCAGGCAGGCGGTGGTTGATATCCGCTGCTGCGTCGACTGGCTCGAAGAGCAGGGCTATGAGCACTTCGGCGTGCTCGGCACCAGCCTGGGCTCCTGCTACGCATTTCTTGCGAGCGTGCACGACCCGCGTCTGCGCGTGAATGCCTTCAATCACGCTTCAACCTCGTTTGGCGACGTGGTGTGGGATGGCCAGAGCACCCGCCATATCCGCCAGGCGCTGGAACAGGCTGGCCTCACGCAGGAGCGGCTGCGCGCTCTGTGGGCGTCCATCAGCCCGGTCAGCTACTTTGACCGCATCATGACGGCAAAGGCCGGCGGCCAGCACAAGCGCGCTCTGCTGGTCTATGCCGATTACGATCTGACCTTCCCGCGAGAATACTCGCTCCAGGTCGTCGAGGCATTTCGCCATGCTGGCCTCAACTTTGAGCCGCGCGTCTTGCCTTGCGGACACTACACTACTGGCGAAACGCCGTTCAAATACATCGATGGCTGGTACATGGGTTCGTTTGTCTATCGGGCTTTCAAGGCGCTGCGCGCAGAAGGACCGTCATTGGCAATGGAAGAGCCAACTCAGCAGGCCGCCGAAGAGGAAGTCGGCACACGCTAGCGTGCGGCGGGCGCAGGCATGACTTCCACGCCATCCTGCCGATACTGAAAGTGCAGGTTCCATGTTCTCGGCTCGGTTGGGCCTCCGTCTTCTGCCGGCGCAAACAGCCACTGTTGCGCCGCCTCCTGGGAAATTCGTGCAAAATAGCGGCTTGGCCCCGGCGAAGTCACTTCAGCGCCACTTACCCGTCCAGCGGCGTCCACATGAACGGTGACGACTACGTTCACCTTGCCCTGGATAGATGCCTGCGCGGCCGGCAGAACCTTGGGAAGAACCTGCTTTACAACGCCCGAGTGCGATGGCGTTGCAAGAGAGTTTGCCTGCACGGGCACAGCGGCAGTTGGCGCACCGGCCGGATTGTGGTGTGCGGGACTTGTTTTTGCCACTGGAATTGTCGGTGTTGTTGCGGGAGCCTGGACATCGCCTGCCGTTGGCGCGGCCGATGCATCTGCATCCGAGGAGGCTCTCCGATGAGAGTGCAACTGCAGCAGGGCAATGACGCCAACCAGAAGTGCTGCGGCAGCAAGAATCATGGCGCGCGTGTGGCTCCGCGGCGCAACAGTCTGCCTTCGTCCCTGGCTCAACGGTGCTGCTGCGGATCCATGGTGACCCGAGGGCAACGCA
>JAGWML010000107.1 GCA_028873155.1 Acidobacteriota bacterium | reverse complement strand
GGTACGACACCGTCGGCGCAATCTGGTTCCCCTGGCCTACATACCACTTGAATGAAATCTTGTTGCTCGCGTTCAGGTTGTAGTCCAGTTTCACCAGCCCGTTATGGCTGAAGCCATGCTCGTTCGCCGGGTTCGTGTAGTTGAAGGCCGTCGCCGGCCCCGTCAGCGCCGCCGTGGGCCACAGCCCCGCCGTACCGCCATTGCCGTTCAGAAGGTTCAGCGCCGTCTGGCTCACCGGCACGCCATACGCCGTCAGAATGCTCTCCGCCTGCGTCTGATATGTGGTGGAAGGCTCCGTCGAAGGCGCATTGACCCCGATCGTGAAACGCTGCCCTTCATACGTCGTGAAGAAGAACAGCCGGTCCTTCCAGATCGGCCCACCCGCCGAGTAGCCGAACTGCTGATTCCGCAGCTCCGGCTTCGTCGACGACAAAGCCGACTGCGCCGCCAGAGCCTCGTTGCGGTTGTAGTAGTAGAGCGTTCCATGCAACGCATTCGTGCCTGACTTGATCGCCAGGTTCACCGTCGCGCCAGGATTCCGCCCTGTATCCGCGCCCGATTCCGTCACCACAGACATCTGGTCGATCGCATCCAGCGGCAACGTGATGCCGGCGATGCCCGACACGCCGCCCTGGTTCACCGCGGGAATGTTCCACCACACGTCGTTGTTGTCCGCGCCTTCGATCTGCCAGTTCACCATGTCCGGCCGTGAGCCGTTCACCGATCCATAGCCGCCGCCCGAGTAGCCCGCATACCCCGGCGTCACCGCAATCAGCTGCGTAAAGTCCCGCCCGTTCATCGGCGCGTTCTGCACGGTCTCGCTCGGTATATCCGTCGTCTCCACTGTCGTCGTCGTGTCCAGGGTCAGCGCATCGGCAGACACCTCCACCGTCTCGCCCGTTGAAGCAATGCTCAGCTTCACCGGCAGCGTATAAATCGCGCCAGCCGAAACAGGAATCTTCTGCACCTGCAGCGGCTTGAATCCCTCCTCCGACACTTTGATCAGATATGTGCCGACCGGCAGATCCAGAAAGCTGAATTCGCCCGCGCTCGACGTCACCGCTTTCGCACTGGCAGACGTACCCATGTTCACCAGCTCCACCGTTGCGCCCGGCACCACAGCGCCGGACTGATCCGTGACCGATCCGTTAATCCCTCCGCGGAAAGTCTGGCCATAACTCGCTAAGGACACGCAGTATACAACCACCAACATCCAAAGCCAACCTCGGAATACACCTCGACTGTGACGATGCAGCATAGCGACTGATCCTCCAGAAACTGCAATTAGGTTTTCGGTGATGCGCGCCGTCAACAGCCAGGTAGGAGAGAAAAAAGAATTGCATCAGCGCAGGCGCGCCGAACCACACAACTGCTTATGTTTTTCTTGGGAGTTTACAGCTGTGCCAGATGGGAAGGTAGGCTTCCATTCCCCAACATAGTTGGATTCGCCATAAGGATGCAATGAAGAATCGCGCGATTTCCTTTCAGCCGTCCCTCATCCCGCGACCTCTGCATAAGTGATTTGCATCACATCTCCCGGTGCGACACGCCACAGAGCTTTGCGCACCGCCATGACATCGTTGAATCAGCAGAGCGAGGGTTCGGCCATGACAACTCCCTGCGAGAAACGATGGGCCCATCCCGAGGTCATCCTCGTCGCCACGGACCTGCTCGATCTCGACAGGCTCATGCCCTTCGCCGTTCAGCAGGCCGTCGAAACCGCATCCCGCCTCATTCTTTTGCATGTGTTGCCGCCTACGGCAGGCCTGGGAACCGATCCCGCGGGCCTGCCGCAGTACGACCCATCGGCCGCCGTGGAACTTGCCGCACGCGAACTCCATCGCTGGAGCGGCCTCGCCCGCGACAAGGGCATCGAGTGTCACGCTCTCGTCCGGGAAGGAAATACTGCCCAGCAGATTGCAGCCTCTGTACGGCAGTTCCACGTCGGTCGTATACTGTTAGGCACGCGGAGCCGGAGCAAGGTAGGCAAGCTGCTCCTCGGCTCTGTTGCAGAGCAGGTGCTGCGCTCGGTTCAACTCCCGGTCATCACCGTGGGACCCGAGGCTCATCTTCCGGTCAGCGCCAGCGGCGGCGAAAAGGTCGTCCTGCACGCTACCACTTTGAGAGAGGCCTCTCGCCCGAGCGCAGTGCTTGCCTGCAATGTCGCCGCCGCGCAACACGCGCGCCTCGTCCTCCTGCACGTCCTTCCACCCCTCAGCGAGGTCGAGCCGCTCCGATTCCCCGGCAGCATGGACTCTGCCGCTCTCCACGAGCTCGAGCTCCTCGCCAGTGATGTGCGCGACCAGGACACCGCACGCGTCCCGATTGAAGCCCGCATCGTGCACGGCAACCCATGCATCGAGATTCTCGCCGCATCGGTCGAACTCGACGCGGACCTCATCATCCTCGGAGCTACGCACCGCTCGGCTTTGCAGAACCTCACGCGCGACCACACCATCTACCGCGTCCTCGCGCACGCTCCCTGCCCCGTCCTCACCCTGCGCGAAGTCAGCGCAGAGGAGTGCGAAGAGTTGACCGTCGAAAGCGCGCAGCACATCTTCTAGCCCGCGCACAACGCCCACGCAGCCTGCCGCCGCAGCCGATGCTCCGTGCTACTCGTTCTTGCTTTTCGTTTTTGAATGGATCTCGCTGACTACGCCGTCAGCCGTTCCAATTGGTCTGGCTTCACGATCGTCATGCTTGCGCCCTTGATCGTGATCCACTGGTCCCGCCGGAACTGGTTCAGCAGCCGCGTCACCGTCTCGCGCGAGGTGCCCGCCATATTGGCAATCTCCTCATGCGTCAGCGCCATCGTGAAGCGAATCTCCGGCTTGCCGTTTGAGGCCGAGCGGCCCCAGTCCAGCAGCAGCCGAGCCAGCCGTCCCGCAGCCGAGCCAGAAAGCGCCAGCCGCTTCGCGTCGTGGAACACCGTCAGGTACTCGCCCGAGAGCGCCTGCGCCGCGTGCATGCTCGCAATTCCGTGCCGGCCCAGAAAATCCACAAACTCCTGCTTGCGGATCGTTTTCACCTGGCACGGTTCCAGCGCCTCTGCCGTCACCTCATGGGGAACGTTCGCCAGCACCGCGCTCAATCCCATCACGTCGCCCGGCCCGGCAATCTTCAAAATCATCGTCTTGCCATCGCGCGAGGTCGACGAGATCTTCACTTGCCCAAAGCACACAATAAACACGTTGCGCGCCGGGTCGCCCTCTGAAAAGAGCTTGGCCCCCCGCGCGTGGTTCATCATGATCCCGATTGCGTCAAAGTCGCGCAGAGCATCTGTCGTCAGATTGCAGAACATCCGCAGATGACGGTGCTCACAGTTCAGACAATCTTCCGGGGGGTGATGTGGATGGAAATCAACCATATTTCTGCCGCGACTCTGCGACAAGTATAACCCACTTTCACCACCACGACTCTCAGGCCTTTCTACGACCCCCAATTCACCGGCTCCAGGCTCTTCCGCGACCTCCTCCACCACCGCTCCATCCTCCCTCATCGTGTCCCCTGCGCTGCCGGTGGATACCCGTTCTCTGTTCTGCGACGACGAGCCCCGACCATTCTTAATGAAAAGCATGCTCCATACGCGCGTGAAACCTCCCGCGCCAGTTCCTCAAGCAGTTGCATCCGAAGTGGCGGATACGCCTTGAAGGCCGCCTCCAGCGCCTCCTGCGGAATCAGCAACAGCGTCCCACCCGTCACCGCTTTCAGTGAATACGTGTGCCGTCTCTCCCCAAGCACGGCCGCCAGCTCCACCACGTCTCCCACTCGCACCGGACCCAGCGTCAGGCGAGTGTCCAGCCGCTCTGTGCGCCGCAACAGCTCGCCCGCGACCACCAAATACAAGCCACGGCTCTCCGCGCTCTGCCAGAAGATCGTCGTCCCGCTTTGAAATTCCAGGCTCTGCACCGCAGTGCTCAAAGCACTGCCGGTCTCTGGCGGACAAGCCAGCAACTCCGCCAGCGAATGCGCTGCGGCGCTTCCCGCTTCTCTAGCCTGCATCTGCGATTGCATCCCTGCCGCCAGCCTCCCGAAGGCCCGTCCCGTCTCCATGTACAACAATTCGCCCTCCACCGCACGCGTCGGCGCAGAGCTTGCATCTATTTAGGCCGCTCTGCGGCCGCTTTCGCTCCCTCAGCTTCCGACGATCGCCTCCTGGCTCTCCGCTGCTTCCACCGCTTCCGCCGCATCCGGCGGAACGCAGATGACGGGCACCCGCGACCGCGCCAGCAGTGAAAACGCCGTCCCATGCCGTCCAGGAGTTCCGCTCGTCCTCTTCACGCCTAACACCAGCACGCTGGGCCGGTTCTGCTCAATCGCCGCCACCACAGCATCCACCGGCGTTCCGTCCTTCACCATGCAGCGCACCGTCACATCGCCTGTCGCGTGAATCCCAAATTCTTCCAGCGTCGTCGCGCACGGGTTCAAAAACGCAGATGCCTCGGCCGCCGTCCGCGCATGCACCACCAGCAACGGCCGGTTGAACTTCTCCGCCAGCGATACTGCCGTCTCCACCGCCGCATGCGAAGCCTCGTTCTTCTCCATCGCCAGCAACACCGGACCGCCTGGTACCGGCCGAAACTGCCCGGAGTTCCAGTCCGCCGCCACCGCCATCACCGCGCACGGAGCCACGCGCACCAGTTGCTCGGCCACACTCCCTACCAGCACCGGCCCCGCTCCATACCGCCCCTTCGTGCCCACCAGGATCAGCCCCGCGTCATATTGCTTGGCGACCCGTACCAGCATCTCCGTTACTTCGCCCTGCCGCACCTCCGAATGGCTCGGGATCCCCGCCTGCAGCAGATCCGCGGCCATCCGCTCCAGCGTCGCCTGCGCCTCTTCCGGCAGCTTCGTCAGCACCCGCCCCGGCACGCCCTCCACTGCCGCGTACTCCACTGGGTCCAGCCCATGCGCCAGCACAATCCGCGCTCCATATGCGCCCGCCAGCTTCCGCGCGTACTCCAGCGCCCCGTCCGAACCGCCATCCAGCGTCGTCGCCACCACAATTGTCTTCAGGCCATTTCGAATGCTCATCGCCGCCTCCGGTCTTACTCGCCTCGCGCATTCGGCCGTCCCCGCCGGACGCATACCTACTCTTGGGCACCGCACAGCCTCACCTGCGTGACACCGCCCGAGCCCACCCTGAAAGCGCCATGGCGCCGCTTCCGGCGCCTGGACCTTGCCCATTAACTGTTCAGTTTGAAGGCCCCGCAACCACCCGGCAGTGACACCTTTCACCTCAGCATGTGATTTGCATCACATCGCCAGTGCGCCCTCATCCTCTGCTATCCTCCCCCTGATGTCCTTCCTGCAAGACTTCCGCCGCCTCACCTCCGCGCAGCGCCACACCTTCATCGCCTCCTTCCTCGGCTGGACCCTCGACAGCCTCGACTTTTTCCTGCTCATCTTTTGTGTCAAGGCCATCGCAGCCGACTTCCACACGCGCCCCTCCGCCGTCCTCGGCGCCGTCTTCTGGACGCAGGCCCTCCGTCCCGTCGGCGCGCTCCTCTTCGGCCTCCTCGCCGACCGCTACGGCCGCCGCCCCATCCTCGTCTTCAACATCTTCAGCTTCTCCGTCATCGAGTTCGCCTGCGCCTTTGCTCCCTCGCTCCCCGTCCTGCTCGCCCTGCGCGCCCTCTTCGGCATCGCCATGGGAGGCGAGTGGGGCGTTGGCGCTGCCCTCACCTTTGAATCCCTCCCCAAAGAAGGACGCGGCGCCTTCAGCGGCATCCTCCAGGAGGGCTACGCGCTCGGCTCCATCCTCGCCTCCGCCGCCTTTGGCCTGCTCTTTCACTGGATCGGCTGGCGTGGCCTCTTCCTCGTCGGAGCCAGCCCCGCGCTCCTCGTCCTCTATATCCAGTCCCGCGTCCAGGAGAGCCCCGTCTGGCTCGCCCGCGCCGCCGCGCCGAAACCCAAAGCCTCCACGCGTCTCATCCCCGCCCACATCGCCGAGTTCCTGCCCCGCTTCCTCTTCCTCATCGTGCTCATGACCGCCTTCATGAGCTTTTCCCACGGCACGCAGGACGTCTACCCCACCTTCCTCGCCGTCCAGATGCACCTCACGCCGCAAACCGTCGGCCTCATCGGCGTCCTCTACGGCTTCGGCTCCATCGCCGGCGGTTTTGTCTTTGGTATGCTCTCGGAAAACTGGGGCCGCAAGCGCGCCATCGTCACCGCCGCGCTCCTCGCTCTGCCCGTTATCCCGCTCTGGGCTTACGGGCACTCCGCCGTCACCCTCGCCACTGGCGCAATTCTTATGCAGTTCATGGTCCAGGGTGCCTGGGGGGTCGTGCCCGCCTATCTCACCGAGCTTTCGCCCGCGCCCGTTCGCGCCACCGCCCCCGGCCTCGCCTACCAGCTCGGCGGACTCGTCACTTCATGGAACGGTGTCCTCCAGGCCCGCCTGGCCGAGTGGTCCGGCAGCTACTCCGCCGTCCTCGCCGCCACGGTCGTCCTCGTCGCGGTCACGCTCGCCATCCTTGCCGCCCTCTGCCATGAAGCCAAAGGCGCGGAGATGTCCGCCTGACCGTCATCGTAGGGAGCCGTGGGCTTAGACCCTGAGATGGAGATTCACCAGAGATCCGGGCTCGTTCAGGCCCGAACCGTCGCAATCGCGCAGGAAAAGAAAATGGCCGGAAAGGTTGAACCTTCCCGGCCATTCACTCGTCGATGGACACTGACATATGGCGCTCGCAGAAACAGGCCCAGGCTTTGTCCCAGCCGCGAGCGTTGCCGCTTACTTCAGCTTCTTGCCGAACCGGTACACCAGGCCCCAGTTAAACCCGAAGCTGTTCTGCGTCGACGACCCGAAGCCCGTCAGCATGTCGTCGCCCGAAAGCCGCAGCGAAAGATTCGGGCTGATATTCGCTTCGCCTATCAGGCTCGGACTCAACGCGTACGTCCACCCATCCGGATACAGCCCCAGCGCCGGGCCCCCAAAGCCGTTCGTGTCGCTCGAGAAATTCCCCAGCGCCGTTCCGCCCAGCGCGCGCACGGCCACCGAGTACTTTGGCCGCATGTACAGTCGATACACCGGGCCCGCGGTCATCGTGTATTCGCTGATCGCAGGCCGTGTGATCGCAGCAAAGTTCAACCCCACATACGCCGTGCCATAGTAGCCGCGCATATCCGCCGTCACGCCCAGGCGCTCGTTCAGGTACCGCGTCACGCCCGTGTCCCACGCATAGTAGGCCACGCGCTGCTTGTTCGGCCCGGGAATGAAGCGCAGATACCCCATCCCGAGATATGCTTCCCACTCTGGCGCATAGGTGTCGTGGATCGTCTGCGCCTCGCGCTGCTGGCGCCGCAGCCGGATGCGCTCCTGCACGCTCATCTGCGACTGGTTCGCAGCCGATGTCTGTGCCTGGCCCTGCCCATCCACAGGCGCGCTCGTGCTGCTCGACTCTGTCGTTTCCGCATGCACTGCCACAAAGGCCGGCAACAGCAGTGCCAGCAAAACCATAGAACGGCGGATAAAAACCATCGCTTTCGGGAACCCTCCAGAACTTGACGGAAGCACCCGCTTGGAAGCGCTCCCCCAATAGGTATTAAATCATCTTGAACTGCCCTTGCGTTTGCCCGCTCCATCCTTGGACGCGACAATCTGCTCTTTGCACCTCTGCCGCCTGCTCTGCCACGTGCATCCCTCAAATTTTTCTTCCCCTCCCGGCTGATTCGATGGCTCGCTCCCGCGCCCATCCCTTACGATGGAAGGCCACGGAGGTTTCTCGATTCATGTCGCGTCTTTTGCTTGGCATTGTCATTGGCCTGCTCCTCGTCCCCGTGGCCGGCCTGCTCTACTTCAAATTCGGCAGCCTGCCCGTCGCCGTTGCCGATAAGCCCTTCCCCATGGAGCGCCAGATTACCCACGTCGCCCTCAACGCGCGCATCGACCGTGAGAAAATCGCGGAGCCGCCCATCCAGCCCACCGGCGATACCCTCGTCGCCGGCGCTCACATCTACGTCGAGAAGTGCGCCTTCTGCCACGGCATGTACCGCGAGCCCTCGCAGATTGGCAAGAACATGTTCCCCGATGCCCCGCCCCTCTGGCAGCCCCATCACGGCGGCCAGGTCGTCGGCGTCAGCGATGACCCGCCGGGAGAAACCTACTGGAAGGTCTATAACGGCATCCGCCTCACCGGCATGCCCGCCTACGACAAGCAGCTCACTGAAACCGAAATGTGGCAGGTCAGCCTGCTGCTCGCCAACGCCGACAAGCCCCTGCCGCCCGCTGCGCTCGACCTCCTGCGTCCCGTCGCCTCCGCTCCGGCTCCGGCCGCAGTACCGGCCAAATAAACCCGGCGGTCATCCTGCTTTCGCGCAGGATGACCCCTCCTACCTGCATCACCCGGATCGCCACCATGCTCGACGCCCTTCGCAAAGGTTTCCGCTTCTTTCTCATGTGCTTCGGTGTCTCCAGCCCGGAGAAGAAGCAACCGCCACCGCCACCCGCGCCGTCCCGCCCCAACTCCACCCAGCAGTAGCGCAATCCATATCCATCTGAGGAGCCGTCAATGAAGTTCCGCCGCTTTGCTCTCGCGCTTGCTTCGCTTGCAGTCATTTCTCTCGGCCACGCTGGGGCTCAGCCCACTCAGGCCACCGACTACTTCTCCAACTGGCCCGCCGGCGACTCGCCGCAGGAAGTGGGCAAGCGCCTCGCCGACCACTTCGTCTCCAGCCCGCACCAGTACACCTCCACCATCCATTACGCTGAGGTGGCCACGTGGTACGGCGCGCTCACCTTCGCAGACCTCACCCACGACGACGCCCTCCGCACCGGACTCGTCCAGCGCTTTGCGCCCCTCATGCCCGACGGCCCTGAAGCCTCACGCCGCCCCATTCGTCATCACGTCGATGACTCCATCTTCGGCGTCGTCCCGCTCGAAATCTCCATCCAGACCCACGACCCCAAATACCTCGCCGAGGGCAAATACTGGGCCGACCGCCAGTGGGAAAACCCCACGCCCGACGGCCTCTCCGGTGAAACCCGCTTCTGGGTCGACGACATGTACATGCTCACCATGCTCCAGTTGGAGGCCTACCGCGCCACCAGCGATCGCAAATATCTCGACCGCGACGCCAACGAAATGGTCGCCTACCTCGACAAGCTCCAGCAGCCCAACGGCCTCTTCTTCCACGCCGCCGATGTGCCCTACTACTGGGCCCGAGGAGACGGCTGGTTCGCCGCCGGCATGGCTGAGATGCTACGCACCCTCCCTGCGGACCACCCCCAGCGCGCCCGTATCCTCGCCGGCTATCAGAAGATGATGGCCGCTCTGCTCCAATACCAGAGCAAAGACGGCAGTTGGCGTCAGCTCCTCGACCACGAAGAAGCCTGGCCTGAGAGCTCCGGCTCCGCCATGTTCACCTTCGCCCTCATCACTGGCGTAAAGAACGGCTGGCTCGACGCGCCCACCTACGGCCCCGCCGCCCGCCGCGCCTGGATCGCCGTCGTCGGCTACGTTGACCAGAACGCCGACGTCACCAACGTCTGCGAAGGCACCGGCAAAAAGAACGACCTCACCTACTACCTCACCCGCCACCGCCGCACCGGCGACTTCCACGGCCAGGCCCCCGTCCTCTGGGCCGCCTCCGCCCTCCTGCGCTAAAAGCCCCCGCCGGGTGCTGGGAATCCACTCCCCACTTCCGCCGGGTGCCCCATCCTTCCCGCGCTTTCTGCGGGAAGGGTGGGAAACCACAAACCTCCGCCGGATACCGCGTGCCGGGTGCCCCAGGTCTCGCCTCTGAGACCTGGGAATCAACCCCTACCACACACACCGCTGTCATCCTACGCAAACCACGCCTCGTCATCCTCACCACACCTTGTCATCCTGAGCGACCGGAGCGCAGCGCAGGGAGTCGAAGGATCCGCGGTTGCCTTTGGAAGTCCCCACATATGCTGCATCCTTCCACCCTCTCCATCCCTCCAATACAATGAGAGCGGCGTCCGAATCTGCCGCAGCCTTCCCCATGACCCACCGCTCGTTCAAAGAACGTCTACACGCCT
>JAGWML010000106.1 GCA_028873155.1 Acidobacteriota bacterium | reverse complement strand
ATCGCTTCGTTCGTTGCGATGATCAGAGAACATCAGACGTTCCAGGGGAATCGAATGACGACCGAAGAGTAACGACCGCACGTGGCTCGGGCAGCGAGAGAAGTGAGTGAAGCGACATAGCATGGCTGCCCCGGGTGCCTGTAGATGATCAAAAGGTTGTTCCGATTTCGGAGCGGCTAGGGTGGGATAGCAAGAACTTTTCCCGACCAGAGCTTGTACCCTCCCGCCCAAGCGAAGCTTGGACAGGGCACCCCAATGGGTGCGAACTGCATGTCGCGAGTATTTAGGGCGGGCTACCCCGAATATTCGCCGTACTTTCGGTAGGCAGCTATAGGTCCATAATTGGTTTTTTCCACAACCCTTGGCGCTTGTTTTCCACATTTAGGCGCACTTTTGCACAGATATTTTCACCGGGCCCGCTGTATGATGAGCACGTACACATATGTAGTGGGAGACAACGTAGCCCACCTAAATATAGGTGTACTCATGCACATGCGCGTAGCGGAAACATGCTGCGGGTAGGCTGAAGGATCGCTTCGCTTCCTAGGGCATTTGCGACCCTTCAGGTCAGATAGGCCAGCGGGAGCTGACGTACAGACATCGTAGCATTTCTCCCCTGGCACAGCGAAATGTTGTACAGCGGACGGAGAACTTCTTTAGTTATCCGCCATCGGAGAATGCACATGGAACAGATCAAAATCCCCATGCGTGGCCTAGCAGAGGTCACCTCTGCAAAGCCTAGTCAAAAACTCAGCAAGCTGAAGAAGTACCGGACGCCAAGGTCCGAAGACAGCGTCGGTAGGTCCAACTACTATGTCAAAGCCCTGAGCGCTATCAAGAAGCACCATAAAGGGCAGACTGGCATCGTCACCAAAATTCTCAACGACCTCTTAGCCGAGGCTGCAGTCGAAACGGACCCGCGCAAGAGGGCAAAGCTCGAGCACAGCCACCGAGCCATCACAGACTATTTGAAGGCGTTCGGTAGCCGGCCCCTGAAGATCATGCCAGGCAAGCATCTCTATTATCTCTACCAGGATCTAGTCGTCGGTGCGCATCCTGACCTGGTAGCCGAGAAGATGGTCGTCTGGTCCTCATCAAACTTAACCTGGGTCGGAATGATCTTGGCGGCGGCGAATGCAGCGTGATTCTTCAGACGCTTTATGAAGCTGCTCATCTCAGAGGACTTCCAGTTCAGTCCTCCGGTGTTGAGTGCCTGCAAACGTCGAGTGGATCAAGAACCGTCGGTCCCAGGCGGGGCTTTCCGGACAAGCGCACACTGAACAGTGCATGCCAGGAACTGTTGAATTTGTGGTATGATGCAGCTTGACCTGACCTTGCCCTCAGAATGCGTACCCCATATGCGGGTGGTCGGCTCCCGGGATTGCTGGTTCACCTAAAGAAAATGGGTGCCCCAGGTCTCGATTCTGAGGCCTGGGATCGCACAAATCCATCCAAGCCACGGATTACTCCCGAAAAACGGCACTGCATCCACGGATGCGCAGTCAGCATCCGCCTCCAGCAAGCCAGCGCAGAGCCGACTTACCAAGCGCAATTGTTGCCAACCGAGCAATCAGCTTATTGCGGCCGCAGCACCAGCTTGTCATACAAGCCGCCGACAATGGCTCCCACGGTCAATGTCGCCAGGACGGCGTAGCCCGCTTCAATCACGAACAAGTCGCGGGGCATTCGTGCAATGCCAAACCAGCTCGCCACAAACACGGCGCAGAAAAGCAGCGCCGACATCAGCACTCCCTGCACCACGCCCTTGCGGTGCGAGACGGCAAGCAGCCACGCGACTCCGTAAGCGAAGAGCAGACAGACCGCCGCGGTCAGCAGGTGCGGCGAGAGCCACCACACCATCTCCTTGACCTGCGCATGCGTCAGTCCGACGGCGTCCATCCACTGCGCGCGGAACAGATAGTGCGAGTGCCAGATGGCGCCCACATACCAGGCCACAAAGGCCGCCAGAAGAACCGGCAAGTGGTAGATCTGTTTCCGTCCTGCCTTGACTTCCTCTTCCTTGTAGGGTTCCGCGTGAATCGCCTGGGACAGGCACTCCTCGTTGCACTGCGCGCGCTCGGGCCAGCGCGTACAGTCAGACAAACGCAAATGGGGACTTCCATCCATCACCGTCGCTGCTGCGTGCCGGACATCAATGTTGACGACGGCAGGTTGCCGGTCCTCAGGGCATGCAACCGGCCGGCCTCCCGAATACCGCTCGTACAGCGCACGCCGCCAGAATGCGGGGATCAGCAGGAGAAACGCCACAACGACAAGAAAGAGCACGAGCCAGATGAGGACGACCATGGCCCACCACCTTTCGCGCCGAAGTGTGCTCCCTCATACCGGCTGATTCAGTGATCCCCATCACATGAACCGGAAGGCGAAGCAATCCTTGCAGTTGGCGACAGGACGGCCCACCCGCCCGGGCCGTCCCGCTCTTACAGCGCATTCCTCCGCGCGATATTGCCCAGCACCGTCGCGCTCGGCTTGATCGTCCGCCGCTGCGTCTTCAGGTCCACGGCCACCAGGCCAAACTTCGGCGTGTACCCCGACATCCACTCGAAGTTGTCCATCAGCGACCACGCCACATACCCGCGCACGTCCACGCCGTCGTCAATCGCGCGCTTCACGCCCGCCAGCGCCTGCTGATAATAGGCAACCCGCCGCGTGTCGTCCTCCGTCGCAATGCCGTTCTCCGTCACGATGATCGGTACGCCCGTCTCTTTCGCGGCATACCGCACCACATGCTCTACGCACTCGGGATAGAACTCCATCCCCGTCTGCGTCAGCTCCGCGCCCTTCGGCGGCGGCAGGTCCTTTGTGCCGACCAGAGACCGCGAGTACGTCTGCACGCCCAGATAGTCGCAGTGCCTGGCCGCCTCCAGCCACGGCCCGTACACATCCGCACGCTTCTCTTCCAGATGGCTGCCCTCCGGCGCTGCCTGATCGTCCTGCATCGCCAGGTTGAAGCCCACCGGCATCGCCGGACGCACGGACTTCATCGCATCCCGGCCCTTGGCGTGCGCCGCCAGCAGGCCCTCGCGGTTTCGCTTTCCGTCGCCCATAAAGAAGTTGGAAAACTGCGGCGCATTCACCTGCTTGCGAACATTGGCCAGCCCCGCCTGCATCATCTGCGCCACAGTCATTCCCGCCGCCACCCCCGGCAGGTCAAGCCAGTTCAGCAGTTGCGGAATATCCGGCTCATTCAGCGTGGACGCGTAATCAACCAGATCGCCCAGATGCCGCGTCGCCTTCTCGCAGAAGCGCGCAAACAAATCGGCGGCCTGCGGATTCTCCCAGCCACCCTTCATCGCAAACCAGCGCGGCATCGAAAAGTGCGAATAGGTCAGCAACGTCGTCAGCCCGTGCTCGTGGCACACCGCCAGCATGCGCCGGTAGTGATCCAGCTCCGCGTTCGAGAAGAATCCCTCTTCCGGCTCAATCCGCGCCCACTCCAGCGAGAACCGATAGGTGTTGAACCCCAGGTCCGCCAGCATCGCAATGTCCTGCGGATAGAGATGGTAATGATTGCAGGCATCGCCCGAGTGGTCCTTGAACATGCTCCCCGGCAGATACTCCAGCATCCACAGGTCCGTGTTCGTGTCGTTGCCTTCCACCTGATACGCCGCCGTCGCGCAACCCCAGAGGAACTTTTCCGGAAACGCGCCGCCTGCCTTCGCGGCAGCCGATGAAGCCTCGATCGCGGCTTCGCCAAACGCCAGCTTTCCCATCGCACCCACAGCCACAGCAGCCGAAGCCCGGCGCAGCAGTTCCCGCCGCGAGATTCCCAGTGTCCGCTCGCCCAACTCCATCCCGCCTCCGTCTCTCATCCCAGTCTCCTCGCTCTTCTTTTGCGCCCTGCCGAATGGCCGCCTCAGGTCGCCGACCATCATACGGCACAACGTGCCGCTTGGGCCTGCGCTCTTTTCGCGATAAAATCATTGCAGATGAGCCTGCACCACCCCATCTCGGCCCTCCTCTAGCGGCGCCCGCCGCACACCTGTTTCTGCGCTCTTTTTTCTCGACATCTCTACTCCAAAACCTGAACCCCTGGAGGGGCACCGCATGTTGGATCGTCTCGAACAAATGGAGCAGCGCTACATCGAGCTGCAATCGCAGTTCGCTCTGCCCGAGGTCCTCAACGACCACGAAAAATACCAGAAGATTGGCAGGGCCCTGCGCGAGATCGAAGAGCCCGTCGAAAAATTCCGCGAGCTCAAGCAGGTCCGTCAGGGCCTTGCCGATGCCCGCGCGATGCTCTCCGAGAGCGACCCCGATCTGCGCGCCATGGCCGAAGAAGAAATTGCCACGCTCACCCCCCGCGAGCCCGCGCTCGAAGAAGAGCTCAAGCTCCTCCTGCTGCCCAAAGATCCCAACGACGAGAAGAACGTCATCCTCGAAATCCGCGCCGGCACCGGCGGCGACGAGGCCTCGCTCTTTGCCGCCGAGGTCTTCCGCATGTACACCCGCTTCGCCGAGCAGCACCGCTGGAAGGTCGAAGTCATGTCGCTCTCCGAGTCCGGCGTCGGCGGCTACAAGGAGGTCATCGCCATCATTGAAGGCAACCGCGTCTACTCCCAGCTCAAGTGGGAGTCGGGCGTCCACCGCGTCCAGCGCGTCCCCGCCACGGAAACGCAGGGCCGCGTCCACACCTCCGCCATCACCGTCGCCGTGCTCCCCGAAGCTGAAGACGTCGACATCAAGATTGAAGCCAAAGACCTGCGCATCGACACCTTCTGCTCCTCCGGTCCCGGCGGCCAGTCCGTCAACACCACCTACTCCGCCGTCCGCATCACTCACATCCCCACCAACACTGTCGTCAGTTGCCAGGACGAAAAATCGCAGATCAAGAATCGCGAGAAGGGCATGCGCGTCCTCCGCTCGCGCCTCTATGAGATGGAGATGGAGCGCCAGAACGCCGAGCTCGCCGCTGCCCGCAAATCGCAGGTCGGCTCCGGCGACCGCAGCGAGAAGATCCGCACCTACAACTTCCCGCAGAACCGCCTCACCGATCACCGCATCGGCCTCACCCTGCACCAGCTCGATCTCGTGATGGAGGGCAAGCTACAGCCCATCGTCGACGCGCTCATCGCTCACTACCAGGCAGAGCAGCTCAAAGCCGAAACACAGGCCGCCTGATGACCCTGCGCGAGGCGCTCCAGTACGCCGAAGAGCAGTTGCGCGCAGGCTCGCATCCCGTCCGCGCCCGCCTCGACGCCGAAGCGCTCCTGCTCCACCTCACCGGCAAAAACCGCGCCTGGCTCCTCACCCACGCCGCCGACCCCTTCGGCGGCTGCACCGCCACACAATACGCCGCGCTCCTCCAGCGCCGCCTCACCGGCGAGCCCATCCAATACATCACAGGCACGTGCGAATTCTACGGCCTGCCCTTCCACGTCACGCGCGACGTCCTCATCCCCCGCCCCGAAACCGAACACCTCGTCGAGAAAGCCCTTGAGTTGGCCAGGAACATGGGTGCCCCAGGTCTCGATTCTGAGACCTGGGAAAGCACACAACCCCCGGGTGCCCCATCCATGGAGTCCGCAGCAGGCGGGCGACATGGGTGGGAAACCACATCTTCCAGCACGTCAAAGCGTGCCCCATCCTTGGCCCGCACTTTGGGTCAAGGGTGGGAAACCAACACCCTCGGCTCCTGGAGCGGAAGCATCCTCGACATCGGCACCGGCTCCGGCGCCATCGCCATCGCCCTCGCTCACCACCTGCCGCACGCTCGCGTCACCGCCACCGACGTCTCACCCGCCGCGCTGTCCATCGCACGCGAAAACGCCGAGCGCAACCACGTCGCCGAACGAATCCGCTTCCTCCCAGGCGATCTCCTCGCCCCCGTCGCCAGCGACCATTTCGACCTCATCGTCTCCAACCCGCCCTACGTCGCCGAAGCCGACCTCCCCACCCTCGACCCCGAAGTCCGCGACTTCGAACCCCACGCCGCGCTCTTCGCCGGCCCCGACGGCCTCGCCGTCTACAGCCGCCTCATCCCCGCCGCCTTCGCCGCACTCGTCCCAGGCGGCTGGCTCCTCCTCGAAATCGGCTACGGCCAGTCCGAATCCGTCCCCGCCCTCTGCGCCGCCGCCGGTTTTCATCGCATCACCACCACGCCCGACCTCCAGGGCATTCCCCGCGTCGTCGCCGCAGCTCATCCCTGACGCCCATCCAATCGACCCTCATTCAATCCAACGAAAAATCTCGAAAAAATCGCCCATTCGAGCGCGCTCCAAGCCAGAACCCTCACCCTCCACCGCGATAAACTTTCCCTTGAAAGGAAGTCTTTTCATGCCCGCATCCAAAGGTTACGCAGCACACAGCGCACAATCCCCGCTCGCCCCATTCGCATTCTCCCGCCGCGAGCCCGGACCGACCGAGATCGTCGTCGACATCCTCTACTGTGGCGTCTGCCACTCCGATCTCCACATGGCGCGCAACGAGTGGGGCAACGCCATCTACCCCATGGTGCCCGGCCATGAGATCGTCGGCCGCGTCACCGCCACCGGCAAGTCCGTCACTAAATTCAAGGCCGGCGACACCGCCGCCGTCGGCGTCATCGTCGACTCCTGCCGCAACTGCCCCTCCTGCAACAACAGCGAAGAGCACTTCTGCCACGAGGGCGCCACGCTCACCTACGCCGCCAAAGACCGCGTCGACGGCTCCATCACCATGGGCGGCTACTCCAGCAACTACGTCGTCGACGAGCGCTTCGCCCACACCGTCCCCGCCAATCTCAACCTCGCCGCCGTCGCGCCGCTCTTGTGCGCTGGCATTACCACTTACTCGCCCCTGCGCCACTGGAATACCGGCCCCGGCAAGAAGGTCGGCATCATCGGCCTCGGCGGACTGGGCCACATGGCCCTCAAGTTCGCGCACAGCTTCGGCGCACATGTCGTCCAGTTCACCACCAACGACCGCAAGCGCGAAGACGCCCTCCGTCTCGGCGCCAATGAAGTCGTGCTCAGCAAAGACCCCGCGCAGATGAAGGCCCACGCCGCCTCCTTCGACTTCATCCTCGACTGCGTCTCCGCGCCCCACGCCCTCGACGACTACCTGCCCCTGCTCCGCCAGGACGGCACCCTCACCCTCGTCGGCCTGCCCGAAAAGCCGCCCGCCTTCGCGCCCTTCAACCTCATCACCGGCCGCCGCTCCATCGCCGGCTCCATGATTGGCGGCATGGAAGAAACCCAGCAGATGCTCGACTACTGCGGCCACCACAACATCACCTCCGAAGTCGAAGTCATCCCCATCCAGAAAATCAACGAAGCCTTCGAGCGCATGCTCAAGCAGGACGTAAAATACCGCTTCGTCATCGACATGAGCTCCCTCAAGTAGTTCCCCCCGGCAACAATCACGTGCCCCCGGTCTCGCTTCTGAGACCTGGGATTCCACAAATCCCCCTGCGCGGTTGCCCCACCCTTGTCCTTCGCGCCAGCGAAGGACAGGGTGGGAACCCACAACCTCCATCCCATCCCGCCTTGACACCCACCCCGCCCCATCTTTACGGTTGTCCCAACCCATCCCGCACCCATGAAACTCCTCAACCAATCCGGAGCCATCCTCACCGACAGTCACTTCCTCATCCCGCTCGTCGTCTTCTGTCTCGGTGTCGCGCTCCTCATCACACTCCATTGATGCCCAACGCCAACGCGTCCTCGCGCGCCACATCCCGCAACGACGTCGCGGCCGGCTTTCGCTCCGTCCACGGCATTGGCGTGCTCTGCGGTCTCTGCGCGGGGGCATGGCTCGGCGCCGCCGAAGCTCCCACCAAGCTCGTCAACTCCGGCCTCTCGCCTTACGCCATCTCGCTCTGCATGGTCGCCGGCGTCTTCACCGCCCGCTGGACGCTCCCCACGCTGTTCAAAGGCACGCGCCAGGTCTTCGCCGACCTCGCCGCGAACAAGCACCTCATCCCCACCGCCATCCTCGCCGGCATGCTCTGGGCCGTCGCCAACACCCTCACCGTCTTCGCCATCCGCGACGTCGGCCTCGCCATCGCCTTTCCTCTCTGGAACACCAACTCCCTCGTCGGCATCCTCTGGGCCCGCCTGCTCTTCGGCGAGCTCAAAGGCGCCAGCCCCCGCAACACCGCCAAGGTTGTCCTCGGAGCAACAGCCATCGTTGCCGCCGCCATCCTGCTCGGCTTCAGCACCATCCACAGCGCCGGCCCCCACTCCGGCAGTGCCATCGGCGGCATCCTCGCCGCAGCCGGAGCAAGCCTCGTCTGGGGCACCATGTACATCCCCTACCGCAAGGCCTACGTCAGCGGCATGAATCCGCTCTCCTTCGTCACCGTCTTCACAGTCGGCGAACTCGCCACCGTCCTCGTCCTCGCCTTCACGCTCGACCCCAGCTCAGTGCACCTGCTGATGCACTCCTCCGAAACCAGAAAAATAATCTTCTGGCTCTTCCTCGGCGGCTTCGTCTGGGTCATCGGCGACATCTTCCAGCAATACGCCACCAAGTACATCGGCATCGGCCGCGGCATCCCGCTCTCCAACACCAATCAGATGTGGGGACTCGCCTGGGGCGCGCTCGTCTTCGGCGAACTGGCACACGCCAACGCCACCCACCGCATGCTGGTTGTCATCGGTTCGGTCGTCATGATCCTCGGCGCGCTCGCCGTCAGCACGGCCATCGCCACCGAGCGCGAGCACGCCTCCACCAACGCCGCGCTCCAGCGCGAGTGCACGCGCTACCGCCTCGACTACGACCGCGTCCTCCAGGCCTACACCGGCACCGCCAGCGCCAGCGCCAGCGGCAACCCCTCCCGCGCCTGGTGGGACTACCTCATCCTCGCCTGCGCCCTCGGCGTCTTCGTCGGTCTCGGCCTGCAAGCCCGCGTCCCCGCACTCCCCATGAACCTCACCTGGACCGCCATCCTCACCGCCGCCCTAGTCGTCACCGCCACCCTCTGCGCCTGGGCCCTCTGGTCCAAAACCCGCTTCGACTAAAACAGGCACCCCCAGCCCTAAACCCTGGGTGGGAGACCACAAACCCCAAAGCCCTTCTCCTTCCCAGCCACAACTCCGGGTGCCCCATCCATGGCGTCCGCCACAGGCGGGCGACATGGGTGGGAATCCACAAACCCCAAAGCCCTTCTCCTTCCCAGCCACAACTCCGGGTGCCCCATCCATGGCGTCCGCCACAGGCGGGCGACATGGGTGGGAGACCACAAACCTGCGTTACACTGCTTTCGACATGCCCAAGGGCCTCATCCGCTACCAGAACTCAGGCCAGTTTCACTTCCTCACGTTCAGCTGCTACAAAAGGCAACCCCTGCTCGCTCATCGCAACGGCTACAGCCTCATGGAGCAGGCGCTCGAACGCGTTCGTCAAACGCACAAGCTGGTCGTCGCCGGCTACGTCCTCATGCCCGAGCACGTGCATCTGCTCGTCAGCGAGCCTTGCCTTGGCTCTCTGTCCGCCGCGATTCAGGCTCTCAAGCAGGAAACGTCCAAGAAGCTCAAGCGGCCCGACGAACCACACTTCTGGCAGCGCCGCTACTACGACTTCAACGTGTGGAGCGAAGGAACAACCGAAGAAAAGCTGCACTACATGCACCAGAACCCTGTGCAGCGTGGCCTGGTCGCGCAGCCGCAGGATTGGCGGTGGTCCAGCTTTCTCCATCACGCCACCGGCGCCGTCGGCA
Source organism: Acidobacteriota bacterium (assembly GCA_028873155.1). Classification (GTDB taxonomy): domain Bacteria; phylum Acidobacteriota; class Terriglobia; order Terriglobales; family Acidobacteriaceae; genus Telmatobacter. The sequence goes on along the minus strand of JAGWML010000106.1, from coordinate 386 downwards.
CTGTCGAAATCGAGTCCCGCTGGACCGCACAACGAAGAGGAGGTCAACTCCGTGCAATTTCTTCGCTGGACAGCAGAGCAGCGAAAGCATCCCCATGAACCCGAGAGTCCGTGCTCACCCACCCATGTCGCCCGCCTGCGGCAGCCGCCATGAATGGGGCACCCAGTTCTGTGACTGGGAAAGGAAAACTTGGATGGGTGGGGCACCCGCAAGAAATAGGTTCTTACTTTTTGCCCTTGGGGAAGAACAAATCAATCACTTGTCCGCCCGGAAATTTCAACTGGATTCTATCCTGTCCATCGGGTCTACCGGGTTGCGGGTCTTTTGAATCCCTATCGACTTCAACAATCTCGATTCCTGTTTCTCGGCACGCTCTCACAAATCCT
>JAGWML010000105.1 GCA_028873155.1 Acidobacteriota bacterium | reverse complement strand
ACTTCGACAAGGATGACGCGAAAATCATCGTTCCGTTGATTCTCGTCGTGCTTGGGTTGTGGCTCACACCAATAAACAAACTGGCACTCTTGGGCGGAGCGGGCGCGTATTATCTTTTGTACTTTTTCTTGAGGCAATCCCTCGTGGCATTGGGCCGCTTTTTCGCGACGGTTCGCCACTGGTTATTTTTCAGGTGTCCACATTGCAAGAGTCGTGAGCTGATATTGCAGGGGTATCAGGGATACCATTCGGATGAACTGTACGGCTACCATCTCTGTAATCGTTGCAAAGAAACTTCGGTCGAAGTGAACAATAAGTTGATCAAAGCAACGCAGCGTAGAGAGCTGTTATAGGTACAAAAACGCGTGTACTCTCGCGTACTCGGAATCCGCGTATTGATAGGTTCGTGCGTTTCTCGCGTCATTTAGAACAGAATAACTTATTTAGAATCATCATTTTGAAATAGAACAATTCCGTCCCTGGCTACCGTCCAAAATTCACATGCCTTCACAGGCAGCAGTTCCAGGCCCGATTCACCTCATTGAGAAATGCCTGAAGCTGCGACCGGCCCGGCCTTCGCCCGGGCCCACCCCTTACTCATCCTCTACCGTCGTGGCTCCGTCCATTGGCCGTTACTCGCCGACTCAAAGACCGCCTCGATTACGCCCATATTCAGAATCGCTTCCTCCAGCGGCACCGGTACCTGGCCATCCTCCAGCACGGCCCGCGAGAAATCATCCCCCTGCCTTGTGTACTGGTCGCACACCGGGAAGGTCTCCGTCGTGACGCCACTGCCGCTCAGGTCCCCGGTCGAGTCCACGAAAATGCGCATCGCCCGATCCGGCGGTGCGTTGAACGGAATCTCAACCTCAATCCGCCCCCGCGTCCCCAGGAACTGCACCTTCTGGTACGGCGCAAGCTGCGTGCTGCACGTGAAGATGGCGTGCCCGCTCGGGAATTCCATGACCGCAGAAGTCAGACGGTCAGTCTTCATCTCCGGGTCGCGGTCAATGGCTGCCACCACGCGCACCGGCTCCTCGCCAAATCCATACCGCGCGGTGTGAATCAGGTAACAGCCAATATCCAGTAACGCCCCGCCACCGCATTCGATCTGGTTGCGGATATTCGCGGCGTCCACGTTGTAGTAGCTGAAGAATCCCGCCACCGCTCGCAGTTCGCCGATCTTGCCCTGCTGCAGCAGTTCGCGCACGCGCCGCCACTGCGGATGACTGCGGATCATGAACGCTTCGCCGATGTGCACGCCCGTCCGTGCCCGCACTTCCAGCAGCGTCTCCGCCTCAGCCACCGTGAGGCTCAGCGGCTTTTCACAGAGCACGTGCTTGCCCGCCTCCGCCGCCTTGATCGTCCACGGCACGTGCAGCTGGTTGGGCAGCGGATTGTAGATCGCGTCAATCTCGGGATCGGCCAGCAGCTCCTCGTAGGAGCCATACGCGCGCGCAATTCCCAGTTTGGCCGCCACGGCTTGCGCACGGCTCAGATCGCGCGACGCAATTGCATCCACGGTCGTGTACTGACCCTGCTGCATCGCGGGCAACACCTTACGTGTCCCGATCGCAGCCGTACTCAACACACCCCAGCGAAGTTTTTTGCTCATACGGCTATCCTACCGCTCGCGTGCCTCAGTCTTCATCTCCGCTCGACGGCATCTCAGTGGGCTGCTGCGTCCGATCGATCTCATGTATGTGCACCTCGCGCAGCGTGCGATTCACCGCCGGAATCGTCTGATCCTTAATTGGCTCCCACTTTTCCTGGACCTCATACCACTCATGGGCCATGTGTTTCCGCGCAATCTCCTGTGCCTGCGTGGGCGCAGCGTCCGCCTGCCCCACCTGGATGTAGAGCCCGCGCACATCGCCCGCCACCTCATCCAGTCCCGGCACGGCCTCTGCGCCCTCCGCGGCAGGCTTGCCGTCCAGCAGGAGATGCAGCGCATCGTTGAGGCTCTGCAAGGGCTTCTTTGCATCCGCGGCAGCATCCGGCAGCAGCTTTTCCACCTGCTCACGCGCTGAGTGCGCTTCCAGCGCAGCCTTTGCGCTCGCGGTCATCAGCCCCGCCATTTCCGTTTCCGCATCATGTTCGGCAGCCAGGTCCGCAGGCGACACCGTTACGCGCGGATCCATCGTCACGGTCAGCGGCGCCGTCAGCGTCTTGCCATCCACCGTCAGCCGCACGGTGTAGTGCCCCGGTAGTGCCAGCGCGCCCTGCGGCACGCGCGGTGTGTCATGCGGGACGGCTGCGATTGGATACTCATAGTGTGTCGACTCTGGCTGTGCCTCGTGCAGGTCCCACACCCATCGATGCATTCCCGGCGTTCCTGGCAGCGTCGCTGGCATGCGCAGCCAGTAGAGCGGGATCAGCTGCTTCGCGAGCTCCTCCTCCGTTGCCTCCGGCTTGTCGTCGCTCGCATACCGGCGCACCACGTTGTTGCCTGCATTCACAATCTCCAGCGTCACCGGCCCGTGCACATTCGCGGGCAGCATGTAATCGATCACCGCGCCGTCCGGCGGATTCTGCCCCATCGGCTCATCTGGAGGCATCGGCGTGTCGGTGTATGTGCTTCTCCGCACGCGGACCGCCGTACTCGGCGCGAAGAGATACGGTCCCGCCTGCGCCTCGCGCGCATCCATCTGGCGCAGCGGTGCGACGTCGTCCAGCACCCAGAACGACCGCCCGTGCGTTGCCACAATCAGGTCATCGTCATGCACCAACAGGTCGCGCATCGACGTGTGCGGCAAGTTGTACTCGATCGACCGCCAGGTGCTCCCATCGTCGAGCGAAACCCACACGCCCGTTTCCGTGCCAGCGTAGAGCATGCCTTTGCGCGCTGGATCTTCCCGCACAGTATTGACCGGCGCACTCTCCGGCAATCCAGCCGCAATCGCCTGCCATGTCGCGCCACCATCGTGCGTACGGTAGATGTAGGGATGCAGATCATCCACCCGAAAGCGGCTCACCGAGATGTAGGCCGCGTTTTCATCAAAGCGCGATGCGCTGATCTGCGTGACCTTGCTCCATGGTGTGAGCGCCGGCGGCGTAATGTTCATCCACGTCTTGCCCAGGTCGCGCGTGATCCACACCAGTCCGTCATCCGTCCCCGCCCAGACTGTGTTCGCATTCTTGAACGATGCCGCGACAGAATAAATTGCCCCGCGCCGCCTCGCCTGCTCCTTGTCTGCGAGAGGCTGCAGCGAAGCCGGTTGCCCCGCGTGCTCGCGCGCGAGATCCGGGCTGATCGATTGCCACGTCTTGCCGGAATCGCGCGTCAGAAATAGCCGGTTCGCCGCATAGAACAGCAGGTGCGGATCGACCGGAGAAAACAGAATCGGCTCCGTGCGATCGGCGTGAATCCCGTATTCGTGTTCCGGCGCCGGCGTCACGTTCTGCGTCTGCCCCGTGCGCATATCAAAGCGCGACACTTCGGTGCGCCCCGCGCCGTACACAATCTCGGGATGGAGCGGATCCGGCGCGGCGTAGCCATATTCGATGATCCCCGCCGGGTGCCACTCGCGCATCGTGATTGCGCCGTCATTGCCGCGGCTCGCGATGCACACCGACCCGCTCTCCTGTTGACCCGCGCAAATCTGATAGGGAAATGTGTTCGTCACCGCGACGTGATAGAGCTGCGCCGTCGGCTGGTTGTACCACGAGCTCCATGTCTCGCCGCTGTTCACCGTGACTAGCGCGCCCTGGTCGCTCACCAGCAAAATGATTCGCGGATCGAGAGGGTTGATCCACAGGTTCTGATAGTCATCGCCGCCCGGCGCGCCGCGCAGCCCGATCCAAGTTTTCCCTCCATCCGCCGAGCGCATCGTCACGATGCTCGCGCTGTACACCACGTCAGGATTCTTCGGGTCCACCGCCGGCACGGGCAGATCTCCGCCGCCAATCTTCATCGCCGGGCGTGCATCCTGCGTCACCCGATACCAGCTCTCGCCCGCATCATCCGAGCGATACACGCCCAGCCCGTCGCCGCTCTCGTAGCCGCCCTCATGCGTGGTCGAAACCGTTGCATACAAACGGCTCGATTGGCTCGCCGCAATTGCCACGTTGATCTGGACCAGGTCGGCAGGCAAGCCCTTTGTCAGCGCGCGCCACGTCTCTCCGCCATCCGTCGACTTGAACAACCCGCCATGCGTGCCGCTGTACTCGTTGCCATCCTCCCACGGGCCCAGTCGATCTTCCCACAAAGCCGCATACACCACATCGGGATGCGTGGGATCGATCACCACATCCGAGCCACCCGTGTTCGCATCCTTGTAGAGCACCTGCTTCCACGTCTTGCCGCCATCGGTCGAGCGGTAGATGCCGCGCTCGGCATTCGGCCCATAGGGATGCCCCAGCACTGCTGCGAACAATCGATTCGGATCATGCGGGTCCACGGCCAATGCCGGTATCTGCTCGCCCTCGCGCAGTCCCAAATGCTCCCACGTCTTTCCCGCATCCGGCGAGCGATAGATTCCGTCACCTACCGACAGGTCCGGCCGGTGCAGTCCCTCGCCGCTGGCCACGTACACCACGTTCGGATCCGACGGCGCCACGGCAATCGCGCCGATGGACTGCGTTGGCTGCTGATCGAAGATGGGCTGCCACGTTCGTCCAAAATCCGTGCTCTTCCACACGCCACCATCCACCTGGCCCACGTAGAACACATTCGGCTCGCTTGCGACGCCGCTGGCCGCGCGCGTTCTTCCCCCACGGAACGGTCCCACCAGCCGCCAGTGCAGGTCGGGCATCAACGGCTGCTGCGCTTCCAGCACGCTGGTTGAGAGAAAACAGGCAATGATCGCAAAAGTGAACGCAGCATTTCTATAAGCAAAACGGCGGCTCGCAGGCAACGCAATCCTCCAGCACAACGCAAGGTCATTCTAATGCGTCCTTGTTGTGTGTGGCTCATACGCAGATCGCGCGCACCAGCCGCTCCATCGCTGCTTCCTGGTGCTCCATTGAAGCCAACAGAGCAAACTGCGTGCGGCAGCGGTCGAGGTTTTGCCCCTCGCGATGCACACGGTAGTAGCGGTCCCCGGCCAGGTAGTCCGTGAGAAACCGAATCCCTTGCTCGTAGGTGATCACTTTTCCCGCCGCGCCCAGCACTGCCGTTTCGCCGTGCGTCAGGAAGCCACTCGCCGCGCTCACGTACCCGCGCAGCAACGCCTCGAAGAGCGGCAATTGCATCGCAACCTTCGTCAGATCGCGCTCGTCCTCTGCCGCGCTGCACGTGGCCGTGCGCGCCATGTCGCCAAAATCACACGGAGCCATCCCTGGCATTACTGTGTCCAGATCAATCACGCACAGCGCCCGCCCGCTTGCCTCATCAAACAGAACGTTACTCAGTTTCGTATCGTTGTGCACGATGCGTTCCGGCAGTCCACCCTGCACCAGCACAGCGGCAAGCTCGCGCCGCGCCAGAGCGAACTCAATCTCCACCTGCGCGCTCGCCACGCGGCCCACGGCATCCTGTGCAACTGTCTGCTCCAGTGCTGCCAGCCGCTTCGGCGTGTTGTGAAAGTCGGGAATCGTCTCAGCCAGTCGCGGCGGCGGCAGGTCCGCAAGCATTGCCTGAAACTCACCAAACGCCCGCGCGGCTTCAAACGCCTGCTCAGGCGACTCCACTGCTTCAAAGCTCCATGTCCCTTGAATCATCTGGTACGCGCGCCAGCACGCGCCACCCGGCTCCTCATGCCACAGCCGCCTATCATGCGTTGCAACGAGCCGCAGCACACGCCGTTCCGCATCCGGTTGTCCCTTCACGTGCTCCGCAACATGCTCCGTCACGCGCCGGATGTTCTCCATCAGCGCCGGCACGTCGTGGAACACGGCCTGATTGATGCGCTGCAGCAGATAGCGTCGCGGTGCGCCGTCTGCATTGCACTCCACGCAATACGATTCCTGAATGTGCCCGCTGCCCCACCGCTCTGCGCGCGCGAACTCGCCTGCAAAGGCAAACTGGTTCGCAACCGATCGAATCCGCGCAGCCTCTGTCATCCCCACAGCCGCTCCGGATACTGACCCGCCTCGATCAGCCGCCGCACGCTTGCCACCACCTCCGGCTTGTCTTGCTGGTAGGTCACGCCAAACCATGTCTCGGGCGTCGGCAGCACGCGCACCGCTGCCTTGCCTTCGCCAATCAGTTCGCTCACCGTCGCCGGCAAATAACACTCCGACTTCAGCTCCGTTCCGTGCGCGGCAAGAAATGCAGCAAGCCGCTCGCGCAGAAGCGGAAAAATCTCCGCACGCAGCCCCCACAGATTCATCGACACCAGTTCGTCGCCGGTCAGCTCCGTCGCCCTGCCGTCCGCAAGCGTGTTCCGGATCTGTGTACCGACGCGCTCAATCTGCGTCATCTCCGTCACGTCGCGCAGTAGGCCGTGCGCGTCTACCGCGCACACACCGCGCGCCACCGCGCCGTATTCAGAGAGCGTCCGGCGCAACACATACCCCACCAGCGCATGTTCCGCCGCTGCGTTGCGCAGATGCTCGGCGAGCAAACGGTAGCTCTCCGCGCCATAAAAATCGTCCGCGTTGATCACAGCAAACGGTCCATTGATTGTGCCTTCGGCTGCCAGCACCGCGTGCGTCGTGCCCCACGGCTTCGTTCGCCCAGCAGGCACATGAAAGCCGGCGGGCACGTGCTGCAAATCCTGGAGCACGTAGCTGACCTCGACCAAATGCTCAAACCGCGTGCCAACCTTTTGCCGGAACTCCGTCTCAATCTCCTTGCGCAACACAAAGACGACTCGCCGGAACCCCGCCCGTAGCGCATCGTAGATCGAATAGTCCACAATCGCTTCGCCGCACGGGCCCACCGCATCCATCTGCTTCAGCCCGCCGTAGCGCGAGCCCATGCCGGCGGCCAGCACCAGCAGCGCGGGTCCACTCATCGCTTGGCTCCTTCCACAGGCATCATCTCCAGCGTCCTCACCTCAAAGGGCGCCAGCGTGTAGCGATGTGGTTCATCCGTGTTCATTCTCTCCGCCGCTTTCCCCGCATCTTCCTTCCACGGGCTGCGGGCCGCATACTCCCGCGCCGCATCCGGCGGCAGCTCGAAAGCGTCCGCGAGTCGCAGCGTGATCGCCTGCGCCTTGTCGCTCGGATTGCGCAGCACCAGAATCCCTTTGCGCGGCGCCCACGAGGCCCACCCGTACACCTCGAGCCATCCCGGATCGCCTCCTACCCAATGCGTATCCTTCAACACATCCGCGTTCGTGCGCGACCAGTTGGCAGCCTCTGCCAGGTCATCCCAATTCGCCTGCGTCAACAAAGACGGCGTGATGTACAGTTCCTGCAACTGCGTGCCCGTGCCGAAGTAGGACCGCACTTCATTGCGAAAATCATTCCCAGAGTCGCTGTCCAATCCCTTCTGAAACCGCGCATAGATGATGCCGTGCAGCATCAGCGAGTTCAGCGGATACAGCGGCCCGCCCTGCACCACGCGCCGGTAGGTGTCCGCGTCGCGATACGTAATCCAACGCTCGCGAGTTGTGCCCACGCCCTCCGTCGCGCTGTCGTCGCCGCCGCGCCAGATTGAGTCCGCGTACAGCAACCAGAACGGCGAGGGCCAGGTGCCCGTTGTCAGGTTGATGTAGATGTCCGGCCTGGCCGCGCGCAGTTCGCCAATCAAATGCATCATCGCCGCAAAATCGCTGTCGAACCCGCTGCCAGGGAAAACCGCGTTTGCATTTCCTGTTCCGTCAAACTTGAACTGGTTCACGCCATACTCGCGAATCATTCGCAGGCACACATCGCGAAACGCATCGTAGTAGCGTGGGCCCGAAAGCGCGTACCCGCCGTCCACAACTTCATAGCCCTGTAACCTTCCGAACTCGATGCGCTCTTTTTTCGGAGTCGCATAGCCGCCCCACGGCGACATCCACACGCCCGGCTCCGCGCCTGCCTGCTCAGCCGCCTTCCGCACCGCGGTGAATCCATCAGAGAATCCGCTGTTGAACTGCCATAGCGAGTGATGCTCGTCCCACCCATCGTCAAACAGAAACGACTCCATCTTCACGCCGCGCTTCTCCACCAGCTCGCGCTCGAACGCGTGCATACGATCCAGTGCCTCCGCCTCGTTGTACGGCGTAAACAGGCCCAGGTCGAGCCACGAGTTGTAGTGCAGAAAAGTCCGGTAGGGATGCGCCCGCTCGCGCTCCAGATACGCTAGAAAATCCCGCCGCATCTGTCCTTCGCGCGCCACGCCAATCACGGCAGAGTAGCTCACCTGCTGCCCGGCACGCAGCGGAAGCTCGCGATCCACCCACGCAGTCGCCCGCCTCTGCGTCACGCAGCTCCCCGTCACTCTGCTCGTGGACAGCGGATCCTCAACGCCCAGGAACCAGTTGCCCGCCACAATCGGCGAGCCCGCCACCACGCCGCTCACATGCGCGCCCGGCAGTTCCGCGTCAATCAGCTTCACACTGCGGATCGCCACATGGCTGCCCACCGCGGTCAGCGTCAGCCGCTGCCGCACATAGTTCGACCCGTCACGCAGAATCACGGACCAATCGGCTCGCAATGAGCGATCCGCACTCTCCAGCGGCACGTCAAACTCCATGCCACCTTCGTGCTCCGCCAGGCGCGAAGCGTCAACCTGCGGTGTCAATCGCATCTGCTTTGCCGGTGCGGTGGCTTGCAGGGCGCTCGCATCATAGACCTGCCCGTCCCGGAGGATCACGGCGAACGGCTCGCTCAGACACCGCCTCAACCCGCGCATCGACTCACGCACGCACAGGCTGCCCGCATGCCCATTGCGCAGCGTCCACTCAGCCAGAATTGCTCCATTTGCAAGCGCATACCGATCGCCCGACTGCGTCGCCGTCGTCTCGCCGCTGTGGTTGCCGGGCCCTGCTGCCCATGCGGCAGCGCAGGTGCACAGCATCAGAAGCGCAGACCAACTCTGTTTCAGCATCTCTCTCATCCACCGTCGGTCGCCGGGCTGCGCCCTGACCGCACCGAGTTCACGGACGCGGGACCGCTCTATTGAACAATAATCGAGATCGTACTCTGCGTGGTCGAGGCGCCCCATGTTGCTGCGATGACTGCCGTGTAGGTGCCAGGAGTTGTGCCCGCGCTGCTGGTCGTCGTGCAGCCAGTGCTGCTCGCTCCGCCGCCACCGCATGCACTCACTCCGCTCGCAAGCACGACAAGGAACAGGACCATTCCCAGCATCGCCCTCCATTTGCGACGCTTTTCCGGCATCCAGAAAAGGAAGGCGCACGCCAGCACGGCCCCGGCAGGGGCATACCACGGCATGCCGTGCCGTCCTCCATTTGAAGCCGTACAGGTTCCGCTACCCGCTGCGGCTGTCGTCACCGTCAGCGTTGTTGTTACCGGAGTTGTTCCGGATATGGTCACCTGGCTCGTGGTCCCGCTTGAAGAGCCAAAGCTCAGCATGGGAATATTCGTCGCGCCGGCCGGACTGGACGCGATGTAGGCATCCAGGGTTACCGTTCCCGTAAAGCCGCCCTGCGGCGTCACGGTCAGTGTGGCTGTATTGCCCGTAGTGGCTCCGGCCTTCACGGTCACGTTGGTTCCGGAGATGGTGACCCCTGCGGGCACTACGTTTGCAATCACTGTCGTCGACCCGGATCCCGCGCTGTAGTTGATATCTCCGCTGTAAGTCGCAATCAGGTTGCTGGAACCTGCCGGGAAGGTATTCGGCGGAATCGTGGCATTCACAGCGCCATTCGCCATTTGCAATGCACCGGAGGAGTAAGTCCCATCGGAGAGTGTGATGGTTCCTGTCGGCGCGGGAAGGCCGGACGCGGTAGAGATGGTCACGGTCATACTCAGGGACTGCGAAACGGAGATGGATGGGTTGTTGGGCGTGAACGTGAAAGTCGGTGTCGCCTGCACGATTACTGTTCCGCTTGCCACGCCGCTTGTATAGTTTGTGTCGCCGTAATAGGTCGCCGTGATCTTACTGGGCCCCGCCGGCAGGAGCGCCGTATATAAAACTGAAGTTGAGCCATTCGTCAGCGCAAACGTTCCTGTCAGACCCGAAATGCTGACAGATCCAGTGGGTGTGGGGTTTCCTGAGGGACCGCTCACTGTG
>JAGWML010000104.1 GCA_028873155.1 Acidobacteriota bacterium | reverse complement strand
TTGACCGCCTGCAGGTTCACGTTCCAGCGGCGGCGCGTCACGTTGTGCGCGTGGGAGATGTTGTTGCCAAACTGCGGCTTCTTGCCGCAAACGTCGCATACCTGTGCCATGGTTCCACTCCAGAATCCTGGGATTTTCGTCTTGCCGCTGCCCTGCAGGGGCTGAACTCAGCACTCCCTGAACGGGCCCTGCGGCCGGGCCGGACGAAAGGGTGCGCGCAAAGACACACATCCCCTACGGTTACCGAAACCTCAGTATACCCTGAAACCGCTCTCTTGGCCAAGAACCCCGGCCATCTTTGCGGTCCTCTGCGGCGGCCATGCCGTTGATTTATCCTGCCTTCGATGCCCAATACGCTCTCGGTTGCCATGATTGCCATGAACGAGGAGGCAAACCTGCCCCGGACGCTTGAAAGCGTGCGCTGGGCCGACGAGATCGTCCTGGTCGATTCGGGGTCGAAGGACCGCACCATCGAGATCGCTCATTCTTTCGGCGCCAGGACGGCCTACAACCCCATCAAGGGCCACGGTGAGCAGAAGAATGTGGCGCTGGACCTTTGCACCTCGGACTGGATTCTGCTGCTCGACGCCGATGAGGTGCTCACGCCGGAGTTGCAAGCAGAGATTCAAGCGCTGCTGCGTGGCGAGCCCAGGTACGACGCCTACTGGATTCCCCGGCTGAATCTCTACTTTGGCCGCTGGATTCACCACGGGGGCTTCTATCCCGACCACAAACTGCGGCTCTTCCGGCGCGGTAAAGCCCGCCTGAGCGAGGGAGTAGGACCGCACTCGACGCCGCAGTTCGAAGGGCCGCGCGGCAAACTGCGCCATGACATGCTCCACTACGCCTACCCCACGCTGGCCGTCTATCTGGAGCACATGAACCGCTACAGCAACGAGATTGCCCAACTGCTCTACCAGCGTGGACGCACCAGCCAGTCCACGCTGGCGCTGGTATGGAACGCAATCCTGAACCCGGCAGCAACCTTCGTTTACAACTACTTTTTCCGGCTTGGCTTTCTGGATGGGCGCGAGGGGCTGCTGCTGCACCTGAATCACTCGGTCTACATCCACTGGAAGTTCATCAAGGCGTGGTGGCTGTGGAAGAACAGGGAGCAGAGGTAGGCTACGCGGCCGCAGCCTCAGATGTGGCAGCTGGAGAGGCCGCGCTTTTCAAGATACCGCTGGTGATACTCCTCGGCGCGCCAGAAGGTCTGCGCCGGCTCAACCGTGGTCACAATCCGCTTGGGCTTGTAACGGCCTTCCGCTGTTAGCTGCTCAATCTTGGCGCGCGCTGCTGCTTCTTGCTCCGGTGAGTGGAAGAAGATCGCCGAGCGATATTGCGTTCCCCAGTCCGGCCCCTGCCTGTTCAGCGTCGTGGGGTCGTGCAGCGCAAAGAACGCGTCGAGAACCTGCTCGTAGCTGATCTGTGCGGGGTCGAAGTCCAGCTCGACCACCTCGGCGTGGCCGGTCTGGTCTGTGCACACATCCCGGTAGGTGGGCTGGTCAAGCTGGCCGCCCTCGTAGCCAACCGCCGTCGCCGTCACGCCGGGAAGCGCAGCAAACGCCGCCTCCACGCCCCAGAAACAACCTGCGCCAAACGTCGCTTTTTCCATCGTCATGCCTCTTCAGATGCGCGTCGGGCCCAATCGGTAGCAGCACCGCTCGCGGAGCGGCTCTCAGCCGCGCTTTCTGCCGCCCCCTGCGCCGCCCGGCCGCTTGCCTCCGGGTCCCTGCTTGCCACCGGGCCGGGGGCCGCTGCGTCTGGGGCCGGAGCCCGACGCTTTGCCCTTGAACCCGGACTTAGGCTTGGAGAAGCCGCCGGGCCTGGCGCCAAATCCGGGCTTCGAGCGACCTGCGGAAGCGGGCCTGCCGGGCTTGCTGCTGGGGCGAGCGCCACCCGCGCGTAGCTTCCCGCTGCTGGTGGTGAAGGGCCGCGCCAGGCCGGAGCGGCCTCTGCTCGAAGCGCTTCCGCCTGCGCTGCCCGTATTGGTGCGGCCGGTATCCGGGCGACCCGTGCTGGCGCGGCCCATGCCGGATTGCTCGGGACCGGCGCGATCCGGTCGGGGACGATCCGGGCGCGGGCGATTGAAGTCAGGCCGGTCAGACCTGGGCTTGTCAAAACGCGACTGGCCGGGCCGGGACGTACCGGACCGGGGCTTATCGAATCTGGGCTTGTCGAATCTGGGCTTGTCCGGCCGGGGGCGGTCAAACTTCGGCCGGTCGGGGCGGTGCGCGGCGGGACGCTCCGGTTCCACGGACTCGATGTGCAGGCGTGAAGGCCGCTTGGGCGCAAACTCCCGATCCGGCGCAGGAGCCTCGCGGCGCGGCGCGGCGGGACGGCCCTGGGTGCGACTGTCTGGACGATTCGGATTGCGATTGAACGCCGGGCGCTCACCCGCAGGCTTACTCCACGCCGGCTTGCCGCCGCCCGGCCTGGATGTGAAACCTCGTCCCGGACCTGTATCTTTTTTCCACGCCCGACGCGCCGGCGGCCGCCCCGATGGAGGACCGGACGGCCGCACTGCGCGGTCATCCCTCTTCCAAGCCGGACGAGCTGGCCCGCGGTCCGCGGTTCGCGCCGGGCCACGCTCAGGGCCGCGTCCAGTCGAAGTGCGAAACTCCCCGCCCACAGGCCTTGCCGGCCGAAAGGGCTTGTCGGAACCAAAAGTCTTCCGCGGACGAGAATCGCTTGTGCCGCTGGTGGCGGCAGGACGGTCACCGTAGGGCCGCGAGGTCGCAGGGCGAGTGGGACGGTTCTGCCCATAACGGGCCGGCTTGCCGCCCCGGTCTGCGGGCCGTTCAAACCGCTGTCCGGCAGGGCGTCGCGCCTCCTTCGGCAGCATCAGGGTTGTCTTCATGCGGCGCGGCTTCATCTTGCCCTCGGCCGTCAGCCGCAGCGCGGCAACCTCTTCGGCATCCAGTTCGCGCAGCTTGCCGGGCTCCATATCGAGCACCAGCGGGCCATAGCCCACGCGGCGAATCTTCTCCACGTGGTGGCCGATCTCCTCGAACATCTTGCGCAGTTCGCGGTTGCGGCCTTCAATAATCACCACCTCGAACCAGGGGTTGTCACCCGCGCGGACCTGGCGAATGCGGGCCGGCGCCGTGTGCACCTTGCCTTCGCCGGGCTTGCCGCGCTCGATGGCGACTCCGGTCCGCAGACGCTCCAGCGCTTCCTCTGCGGGCTGGCCCGCAACTTTGACGAGATAGGTCTTCTCCACTCCGGAGGCGGCGCGCGTCAGCGCGTGGGCCAGCTCGCCATCGTTGGTCACCAGCAGCAGGCCCTCGCTCAGGTAGTCCAGGCGGCCCACGGGATAGAGCCGCTCGCCCATCTTCGCAAAGAACTCCATCACGGTCGGCCGTCCTTCGGGATCGCTCACCGTGGTCACATAGCCCTTCGGCTTGTTGAGCATGAAGTAGCGTTGCCGCTCTGCGCCCTGCAGCAGTTTGCCGTCCACGCGGATGTGGTCGCGCGCGGGGTCGGCCTTGGCGCCCAGCGTCGAGACCACCTGGCCATTCACCTGCACGCGTCCTTCGGTAATCAGCTCTTCTGCGTGGCGACGGCTGGCGATGCCCGCGCGCGCCAAAATCTTCTGCAGCCGTTCCAACTGGGGCGCTGGGGCAGCTTCTTCCTCATCGGACTCAGGTGCAACCTCAGCGGGCTCAGCCTCTGCACTTTCGTGCATCTCCGGTTCGGAGGCTTCGGGGTTCAGCTCTTCGGGTTCGTGCTCGTCAGTCATGGGACTGCGTCTCGGTTTCTGCCCCTTCGGCGGGCGCCGGCTCTTCCGGATGGCTTTCCGCTCCGGCTTCGGACGTCGTCGCTGTCAGCTCTGTAGAGTCGGCCGACGGCATTCCCTCCGCGTCAGATAAGTCCGCCGGGCCTTCGGCTTCTTCCGACGCGTTCTCATCCAGTTCCAGCCCCACATCGGGGACATGCTCAAAACCCGACTCGACCTCCTGCGTTTCAACTCCGCCCTCTTCGCTCAGCTCCATCGCAGCCATCTTTTCGAACTCATCCATGGAGGGCAGCTCAGAAAGATCCTTGAGGCCGAAGCGCAGCAGAAACTCTTTCGTGGTTTTGTAGAGAATGGGCCGGCCAATCACCTGCTTCCGCCCTGCCGTGCTGATGAGCTTGCGGCTGAGCAGCGAACCGAGCACGCCCGCCGACTCCACGCCACGAATCTCGTTGACCTCTGGCGCGGTGACGGGTTGCTTGTACGCCACCACCGCCAGCGTCTCCAGCGCGGGCAGCGAGAGCTTCATGGGGGGCTTGAGGCTCTTGATGAAGAGGCGCACGGCATCGTGGCACTCCGGCTTCGTCGCGAGGCGGTAGCCGCCGGCAATCTCACGAATTTCAATGCCGCGATCATCGTGCGCGTAGCTGGCAATGATCTCGTCCAGAACCTGCCGCAGCACCGCTTTGACTTCGCGGTCCCGCTGTCGCGCCTCGCGCCTGGCATCGCCCTCCGCATCGGAGGCGTCACTCTGGAGCGCATTGGCAGAATTGGGGTCTGCCTCAAGGGTCGCCATCTCCGGATTCCCGTGAGCTTCAGCCACGGGCTCGTCTGGCGCGATCTGGGCCACCGGAGGCGAAACGGCATCGCCGTCCTCGACCGGCTCGATGCCTAAATACTCAAGTCCCTCGCCTAAAAGAGGTTGCGGCTCTGCGGCGGGGAGAGCAGCAGCCTGCGCGGCCTTGTATTCCAGCGCCTCGGCGGCAAACAATGCAGCCAGCTGCGCGAGGGTGACGGGCTCCTCCGCGGCGTAAATCACAGCTTCAAGCTTTGCTTTCAGACTCATTCGGTAATCCGTACCTCGTTCATGGTAACGGATACTCAGGCCTCGGCGAGACGTATGTGCACCGTGACCTGTGCAAAGCCTGGAAGAAACCCGCGAAGTTACGCGATGAGCCGGAACAAACTGTACAGAATCCCAGCCAGCAAGGCCGCAGCTGGAAGAGTCAGCACCCAGCCGGCGGCGATGTTGCGCACCGTGGAGAGGTGCAGCCCGCTGCCGTTGGCCGCCATGCTGCCAGCCACGCCGGAGCTGAGGATATGCGTAGTGGAAACGGGCAGCCCAAAGTTGTCCGCGGCAAAGATGGTGCCCATCGCCACCAGCCCCGCCGCGGCACCTTGCGCGTAGGTCAGGTGTTCTTTGCCGATGCGCTCACCCACCGTAATGACGATGCGCTTCCAGCCCACCATGGTGCCGAGCCCAAGGGCCAGAGCCACGGCGACCTTCACCCATGTGGGTATGAATTGCGTGGCGCGGCTGAGGCTGCTCCGGTAGCGGCGCAGGGCCTCGCGGTCGGCGGACGTGGTCCGCAGCATGTGCTCTTTATCCAGCAGGCGCAGCGCTTCGCTGGTCACGTACATATCGTTGCGGACCTGCGTCTGCTCCGCCGCCGGAAGGTCGCGCAAGCTGCTGTACTGCCGCAGTTCGTGGTCCAGTCCGTGCACAACGGCATCGAGATTCGCAAGGGTGCCCGGCGTGAGCTGGCGAATACGCACAGATTCGGCCAGAGCAGCGCGTGGGTCGGCGGCGGGAGCAGCCGCTGCATCCGGCTGGCGGTCAAGGATGCTCTGAACCTGCGCGGACGCGGACAGCAGTTGTTCGAGATCAGCCGGTCCGAGGCCGTGATTCAGTGCATACGCAGCAGGCACCGTGCCAATGAGGATCAGCATGATGAGGCCCATGCCCTTCTGGCCATCGTTCGAACCGTGGAAGAAGCTGACGCCCGTGCATGTGAGCACCATCAGGGCGCGGATGGGCCACGGCGGCGGCTCGTTGTTCTTCGGCGCCTCATAGAGCTCAGGGAATCGGAAGGCCCACTTGGAGACGAGTACCAGCAGCGCGGCCAGCACAAATCCAACGAGCGGTGAGATCAGCAGGGCCTTGAGCACCTTGATGGCCTGGTCCCAGTCCAGACCGGATGCGCCGGAGTGTGGATTGAGCCACTGGTTGGCCAATCCGACGCCAATGATGGAGCCGACCAGGGTGTGCGAACTTGATGCGGGCAACCCGAACCACCACGTGCCGAGATTCCAGAGTATGGCTGCAACCAGGAGCGCAAAGACCATGGAAAAGCCCGCGCCGGAGCTGATCTTCAAGACAAGCTCCACCGGAAGCAAAGCGATGACGGAGTAGGCAACCGCGCCGGAGGACAACAGCACGCCCGCAAGATTACAGACGCCGGACCAGACCACGGCAAGCCGCGGTTCCAGTGAATGGGTGTAGATGACGGTTGCCACAGCATTCGCTGTGTCGTGAAAGCCGTTGACGAACTCAAAGCCGAGAGCAATGGCAAGCGTGAGGCCGAGCAGGATGAACGCCGAGTGCCCATCAAGACGGACCGGCGCAAGGTCCTGCGCCACATGGATTGCAATGTAACCGAGGCCCACTGCAAGGGCAGCCAGGAAAACGGCCCGGCCCATGCGGCTGGGGCGTCGCGTGAGCTTGCGCTCCAGCAGGGATGCCGGCTCGACCAGAACCTGAGTCGCTGCAAGGTCAGCCATGCAGGCGCCTCATCGGGATCGGAAGACGTAGATGCTGAGTTGACGCGAACGTCGCAAACGCTTCGATGGGAACACGAACGATGCGGGAGGGCTGGGCTGCAGAACGGGAGAGAATAATGCCCGGCAAAAAGGCTTGCATAAAACCCCGGCAACCGCAGATTCCACGGCTGCGTACCATGCGAGCACTGGGGATTGACTCGCTGGTCTGAATCTTAGCATCTGCCGGTCTGACCAGCCTGTGACAAACCTGGCAGATTTGCCGCCGGCGCAGCGAACAAGAGGCGAATCGACGCAGACACTTGCTTAACGCCAGTCGTCGCGCAGGTCGGAGAGCCTCTCGTCCATCACCTTGTCAAAGCCCGACTGCTTCTTGATGAAGATCTCGCTGAACGCGCTGTCCTGCCGCAACAGAATGGCCTGCAAGCGAACGAGTTCCAGCAGCGCCAGAAACATGGCCACCAGCGCGCGCTCCGAGCGCGTGTGGCTGAGCATGCGCCGGAGCGCCACCGGCTTGTCTTCCATCGTCAGCCTGCGCGCGAGGAACTGAATCATCTGGCCGACCGTGACGGAGTCGTCTTCCACGTTAAAGGTGGGCCGCTTGCGCGCGCGCTCCATAATCTCGCGGAAGACCCGCACCAGATCGACGGTGTCGGCTGCAATCTCAGGCTCGGCAGCCACGTCGCCCTGGAACTCGCGCAGGCCGGGATTGGTCCACGTCGCGGCTTCGAGCATCTGCTTCTGCTGCAGCATCTGCGCGGCGTTCTTGAAGCGCTCGTGCTCCAGCAACCGCTCCACGAGCTCGCGGCGCGGATCCTCTGCCAAATCGCCGGTGGCAGATTCGGTGCGCGGCAGCAGCATCTTGCTTTTAATGTGAATGAGCAAAGAGGCCGTGTAAATGAACTCACCTGCCACATCCACGTCACTCGCTTTGAGCTGATTGACATACGCAAGGAACTGCGCGGTAATCTTCGCAATCGGTATGTCGTAGATGTCGATGTCCTGCTTGCGAATCAGGTCGAGCAGCAGGTCAAGCGGCCCGTCATATACGGCGCCCACGGTGACAGAAAACGGCGACTGCTCCGGCTCCTCTTCCTGTCTTTTCTGCTTCGCGGCAGACTTCGCCGGCTTGTCTTCCGGCATAGGCGGCGACACCAGCACCAGCGGCGGCGCATCGGCGTGCGCGGCATCGGGCACTGGGTTGTTCGCCTCTGCGCCTTCGTTTGCCGGATTGATCTTTTCTTCGGTCACTGCGCTCTCAGTTTGCAAGGCCTATCTGTGATTGCTAGCTTGCCGCGCCGGTCAGCGTCAACTGCATGGCCGTGTGCACTTCCTGCATGGTTTGCTCGGCTCGATTGCGCGCGCGTGCGGAACCCGCGTTGAGAATCTCCTTCACCTGTGGCTCGGTGAAGCTGGCGCGCCGCTCCTGAATGGGCTTCAACACCTGCACGAGGGCATCGGCGGCCCAGCCCTTGCACTCGATGCAGCCGATACTCGCCGATCGGCAACCCTCGTAGACCTTCGCCAGTGTCTCCGGCGATGAAAATACCTTATGCAGATCGCCGACCGGGCATTTGTCAGGATCGCCTTTGTCGGTGCGGCGAATCCGCGCAGGGTCCGTGACCATGGTCTTAAGCTTCTGCCGCACCACCGGCTCGGGGTCGGTGATCTGAATCGTGTTCCCATAGCTCTTCGACATCTTGCGGCCGTCGGTGCCGGGCAGCTTGGGGGAAGGCGTCAGCAGCACCTTCGGCTCGGGGAGCACATAGCGAGGATCCACTTGAGCTGCACGGAGTATATCCCCGACATTTTTGGCGTTTGCTCTGGGATAGAACTGGTTGAACCGCCGCGCAATCTCGCGCGTGAGTTCCACATGCGCCTGCTGGTCCTGGCCCACTGGGACAAACTGTGGCTGATAGAGCAAAATATCGCTCGCCATCAGCACCGGATAGCCGAGGAAGCCGTAGGTTGTCAGGTCTTTGCTCGACAGGTTCTCCTGCATCTCTTTGTAGCTTGGCACGCGCTCCAGCCAGCCCAGAGGAGTAATCATGCCCAGGAGCAGCGGCAGCTCATAGTGCTGCTTCACCTGGCTCTGCACAAAGATGGTGCACCGCTCAGGATCAAGCCCCGCGCCAAGAAAATCCAGCGCCACCTCCATGGTGTTCGGCGCAATGGATGAGGTGTCAGCATAGTCCGTGGTGAGCGCGTGCAGGTCGGCGATAAAGAAGTAGCACTCGTACTGGTCCTGCAGCTTGACCCAGTTGGCCAGCGCGCCCATGTAGTTGCCGAGGTGGAGCTTGCCTGTAGGGCGCATCCCGCTTAAAACGCGCGGGCGAGAGGATGAATTCGCTTGATCGGGCATGGTGCGTATCGGTTCCGGGGTGGTGCAAAAAAAAATGCGGCCGCGGCGGTTGGGAAATCACGATGAGCGGCTCTCCCTATTGTAGCGGGGCAAGGCCGGTGGCGCAGAGGCGTTTAGATGTGCGCCAGGCCGAAATACACCACTGCCAGAGCGGGGCTGAGCAGCAGCCGCAGAATAAAACCGCCGACGAGAATCATCAGCAGCCAGCTGATCCAGCCGCCGATGCTGTCATAGACACGCAGTGCGTTGTAGGGCAGCATGTTGCGCAGAATATGGCTCCCGTCCAGCGGAGGAATGGGCAGCAGGTTGAAGAAGAACAGCGAAAGATTGATCAGAATTGCGAGGTGAGCCAGCAACACCACAGCCTGCAGTCCCGATGGCACACCAAGGCTGAGCATTCCGCCCATGGACGCCAGCACCAGCGTGCGCCCGCCGGGCACCGCCAGGCAGATGACCGCCAGCACCAGGAATGCGGCCACGACGAGAATCAGGTTTGAGACCGGCCCGGCCAGCGTGACCAGGTTGTCGTCCCGGACGATCTTGCGAAAGTTGCGCGTAATGACCGGCGTCGGCTTGGCCCAGCCCACCAGCATACCGCCGATGCCGAGTCCGAAGAGCGGCCCGAAAATCATGAGCGCTGGAAACAGCAGCGTCCCGATCGGATCGACGTGATACGTGGGATTCAACGTGACGCGACCTTCGAGACGCGCTGTGTGGTCGCCAAGAAACGAAGCAGTCCACGCGTGCGCGCACTCATGAAAGCTGAGCGAAAAGATGAGGAGAACAAATTCGAACAGAGCAATGATGAAGGCGATCGGCTGCAAACACGAACTCCAGTCGGAAGACAGGCCCAGGGCTCAGATTAGCATGTGCGTGCAGCTCAGATGCGGTCAGCGGGGAAGGTGCCGATGATGCCGCCCGACGGCACATCCTGCCCGGCGAGCACGATGGCGTGGCTGGCGACGCGCGCGTTTTCGCCGATGGTTGTGTGATGCAGCGTCAGATGGTCGATATCGCCGGGCGCATAGCTGTGCGAGAAGATGCGCGCAAACGATCCGACCAGCGCTCCCTTGCCAACGGTGATACCGCCACGATCACTGAGCAGCGCCCCTTTGCGGATGATGGCTCCGTCGCCGATCGACAGGTTGTAGCCGTATGTCAGGTCCACGCCGGGATAGATCTTGACGCCAGTGCCCATGTGCTCAAAGATGTGCCGGCCCAGCATGCAGCGCAGGCGTACGCCCAGCCAGAGATTCATGCCGATGGG
>JAGWML010000309.1 GCA_028873155.1 Acidobacteriota bacterium | reverse complement strand
TTGCGCCAGACGACCGCCGCCGAGATCGCGCGCCATCAACCCGGCGATGACAATCACGAGTGCCTGCGCCAGCACGGAAAACATGCGCAGGCCGATCATGGAAAGACCGAAGAGAGCCATGCCGATGTGCTCGACAAAGGGCGTGAAGGGCGGATAGGAGACGAAACCCCAATCGAGATGCCGCGCGTCACTTAGAAACTGCAGCTCGTCCCGATGGAAGCCGTAGCGGCCGTTAGTGGCGATGTGCAGCAATGCAACGGCAACTGCGACGCCGCAGACGGCCAGCGCCTCAAAGCGCGCAGGCCTGGGCGGGTGGTCAAGCACTGGTTGGGGAGTGGACATGCGGCCTCCGCGAAATCTCCTGGTAGATAGATTACGCGGAAGCGGTGGCGACGGTTCCCGGACGGCGCTCGTGGGGCTGCGGCACGCGCACGGAGGCCATACCCGCCGCGGTCGCCGCTTCGATGCCCATGTCGGTGTCTTCGAAGACAAGGCACTCTGTCGCGGGAATGCCAAGGCGCTCGGCGGCGAGCAGGAAGCAGTCCGGCGCGGGTTTGCCGTGCGTGTAGTCTTCGGCGCAGACCAGTGTCTGGAACTTATCCAGCAGACTCAGCGCCGAGAGCGATCCGATGACAGAGCTGCGGCGGCTGCCGGAGACGACCGCGAGCGGGATGCGGCCATGCTGCGCGTCAATGTGCTCGACGACCTCTTCGATGGCCTGCAACTGGGGAAGCTGTTCGTGATACAGGCCCTCTTTGCGATGGGCGACTGCATCGACGGGCATGGCGAGGCCGTGTTGCTCATTCAGCGAGGCAATAATGTCGCGCACGGGCCGGCCGCCCCACGCGTAGAAGAGCTCTTCAGGGAAAGGGCAGTTCCACTCGGCGAGCGCCTGCTTCCAGGCGATGTAGTGCAGCGGCATGGAGTCGACAATCGTGCCATCACAGTCGAAGAGATAGGCACGGAAGGTGCCGGCAGGGATAGAAAGCTTCATCGCGAAAACGGGGCGCTCCTTGGTGGTTGTGGGTCGGGTCTGCGCGTCAGCGGGCATGCGCGGCAGCAGTGGATGCGGCTGCCGCAGGACCGCCTTCGCCGGGACGAGTCGGTTCCATATGGAGCGCATTATTGAAGCGGTTAAAGTAGTTGAAGAGGCCGATGGCGCAGAGCAGTTCCACAATCTCGCCCTCGGAGTAGTAGCGTTGCAGCTCGGAGAACTGCTCGTCGGTCACAGCGTGGGCGTCGCGAGTGACGGTCTCGGCCAGGCGCAGTGCGGCTTTTTCCGCGGGCGTAAAGTCCGCGCGCTGGGGCCATTCGGCCAGATGCGCAAGCTGGTCGTCGGACCAGCCCAGGTTGCGGGCGAGAATCGTGTGGCTGGCGAGGCAGTAGGGCGTGTCGTTCACCTGGCTGGTGCGGACGATGATGAGCTCTTTGAGCCGCGTGGACACGGTGCCGGTGTTGAGCACGGCGGCAAAGTGCTCCTGCATGGTGGAGAAGATCTCAGGCCGGTGCGCCATGACGCGAAACATGTTGGGGACGTTGCCGCGCTGGGCATAAATCCTGTCAAAGAGAGCGGCAATGTCGGGCGTCACGTCGCTGCGCTCGCACCGTGAGATTCGGGACATGATGCCTCCTTGGAGCCTGCTTCTATCCTACCGTTGGATGCGATGATTTGCTGCCCCCACTGCGCTTTGACTCCAACCGCCCGGTTTGATAGCTTGGTAGAGGACAATCAGCGCCAGACACTCCTCAGTAGCTCAATGGCAGAGCATTCGGCTGTTAACCGAAGGGTTGTAGGTTCGAGTCCTACCTGAGGAGCCAATAAA
>JAGWML010000103.1 GCA_028873155.1 Acidobacteriota bacterium | reverse complement strand
AATCTCCACCAGGTTCACCGGGCCCGGAATCACCGGATGATCGGTGAGCCAGCGTCGCGGGTCATCCTCGAACGTCTCAACAAAACGCACCGTCTCCGCGCGAGTCGCATCAAAATCCGCCAGCGCCTCGTCCACGCTCGCGAAGCGCCCCGTCGGCCACCCTCCCTCCGGCGAAGCGACCGGCCATGAACGGTCAAGTCCCCGCACCGGAATCCCCTCTTCCCGCACGCGATTTTCCAGCGCCTGATCCGTTCGCGTCGCGCTGGTCAGGCGCGACAGCAGATACCGCTCTGAGATCGCCACATGCTCGGCGCACCCGAGGATCGACCAGCCGCCACCAGGTGGTCTTCGCCGCGCTTGCTCCTCATCCACCCCTGCCAGCGCCTCGCCCAGCGCATTCCGCCCCACCTGCAGTGCGCGCAGTATCTCCTGCTTTTCCGTCTTCAGCATCGGCACTCCCTGCAACCGGCTCAACCCAGGGTCAAGCCATTCTTGTCACCCCTGGCAAATCAAGTCAACCCCGAGGTCGACGAAGTCTGGAATGCACCTGCGCAGCACTGCAGCATTTGCGCGATCGCACCCACGTCACCACCTGCACCCGCCGCGCAGCGTTAGACTCTCTGGTGCGCTGTATCCATGCATTCCCGCCGCCGCTGCTCACACGCCGGTGCGGCCTGCACACAACCATTGGAGCATCTTCATGCCGATCAAGACCATCATCGAGCCATTTCGCATCAAGAGCGTCGAGCCCATCCGCTGGACCACCCGCGCGCAGCGCGAGAAACTCCTCGAGGCAGCCCGCTATAACCTCTTCCTCCTGCCAGCTGACGACGTGCTCATCGACCTGCTCACGGACTCCGGCACCGGCGCCATGTCCACGCACCAGTGGGCGGCGATTATGGAAGGCGATGAGAGCTACGCCGGGAGCCGGAGCTTCGATCGCTTCCGCAATTCCATCCAGGACATTTTCGGATATACGCACGTCATCCCGACGCACCAGGGGCGCGCCGCAGAGCGCATCCTCTTCGGCGTGGCCTGCAAGAAGGGCGACGTGGTTCCCAATAACACCCACTTCGACACCACGCGCGCCAACGTCGAATTTGTAGGCGCCGAAGCCGTCGATCTCGTCATTCCCGAGGGCCGCCAGCCCGCTCTGCATCATCCGTTCAAGGGCAACATGGACGTCGCCTCGCTCGAGGCCCTCATCGAGCGCGTGGGCCGCGAGCGCATTCCGCTGGTGATGCTGACCGTTACCAATAACTCGGGTGGCGGCCAGCCCGTCTCCATGCAGAACGCGCGACAGGTCAGCGAAGTCTGTAAACGGCACGGCATCCCGCTCTACTTTGACGCCTGCCGCTTTGCCGAGAATGCCTGGTTCATCAAGCTGCGCGAACCGGGCTATGCCGACAGATCACCGAAGGAGATTGCGCAAGAGATGTTTTCGCTGGGCGACGGCTGCACCATGTCTGCCAAGAAAGACGGCATGGCCAACATCGGCGGCTTCCTCTGCACCAACGACGACCTGCTCGCGCAACAGGAGAAGGACCTGCTGATCCTGACCGAGGGCTATCCGACCTATGGCGGACTCGCCGGGCGCGACCTCGAGGCGATTGCCGTCGGCATTCAAGAGGCGCTGGCCGAGGATTACCTGCGCTACCGCATCGCATCCACGGCCTACCTTGGCAACCACATCGCCGCGGAGGGCGTACCGATTGTGCAGCCTCCGGGTGGCCATGCGGTCTACATCGACGCACGCGCGTTTCTGCCGCATGTTCCATCTGCCCAGTTCCCTGGCGTGGCGCTGGCCGCCGAGCTTTATCTTGAAGGCGGCGTCCGCTCGGTCGAAATCGGAACCCTCATGTTCGCCGCCGCCGCGCAGATGGACCTGGTGCGGCTCGCCATCCCGCGCCGCGTCTACACGCAAAGCCACATCGACTACCTTGTCGAGGTAATCCTTGAGGTCTGGAAGAAGCGCGCCTCGATCCGCGGCATGCGGCTCACCTACGAGGCGCCATTTCTGCGCCACTTCACCGCACACCTTGAGCCGGTTGGGTAATCGCACGCGTGGAGCATCGTCGCCGCAAAGGTGGCGGCAAGGCCAGCGCC
This sequence comes from Acidobacteriota bacterium, assembly GCA_028873155.1. Lineage (GTDB taxonomy): Bacteria > Acidobacteriota > Terriglobia > Terriglobales > Acidobacteriaceae > Telmatobacter. The sequence goes on along the minus strand of JAGWML010000103.1, from coordinate 8,109 downwards.
AAGAAAGCTCCAGGGTCAGCGCAGCATTTACACGGCCACCGCGCCACGCTCCGCGACGGGAACAAACTTGCGATTTCGCTGGCCGGTGTAAATCTGCCGCGGGCGCGCAATCTTCTGCTCGGAATCGATCAGCATCTCCTGCCACTGCGCCAGCCAGCCCACCGTGCGGGGAATCGCGAAGAGCACGGTAAACATATCCGGCTTGAAGCCGACAGCCTGATAGATGATGCCAGAGTAGAAGTCCACGTTCGGATACAGCTTGCGGCTGACGAAGTACGGATCCTGCAAGGCAATCCGCTCCAGTTCCAGCGCAATATCGAGCTTGGGATTGCGTCCCGTCACCTGAAAAACCTGATCGGCGGTGCGCTTGATAATCTTGGCGCGCGGATCGTAGTTCTTGTACACGCGGTGGCCAAATCCCATCAGCTTGATATGCCCGTCTTTCACGCGTTGAATGTACGCAGGCACGTTCTCTTTTGTGCCAATTTCATCCAGCATCTTCAGCACCTCTTCGTTGGCGCCACCGTGCAGGGGGCCAGACAGCGCCGCGGCGGCCGAGGCTACGGCAAGATACGGGTCCGCAAGCGAGCTGCCCACCGAGCGCATCGTATTCGTGCTGCAGTTCTGCTCATGGTCGGCGTGCAGGATGAAAAGAATGTCGAGCGCCCGCGCCAGCACAGGATTCGCAGCGTACTTCGGCTCGACCATGCGCCACAACATGTTCATGAAGTTTTCCGTGTAGTTCAGATCGTTGTCCGGGTACACATAGGGAAAACCGACATTGTGCCGGTACGACATGGCCGCGATGGTGGGCATCTTTCCAATCAGTCGTTTGGTCTGCAGCATGCGGCTCGCCGGATTATGCACCTCCTTCGCATCGGGGTACACCGTGGACAATGCCGCAACGCTGCTCATCAGCATCGACATCGGGTGCGCATCGTAGCGAAAACCTTCCATGAACTTGCGCGTAGTCTCATGCAGCATGGTGTGGTGTGTAATTTCAAAGACCCAGGCATCCAGTTCGGCCTTGTTCGGCAGCTCACCGAAGAGCAACAGGTAAGCCACCTCAAGGAACGTGCAGCGCTCGGCCAGATCCTCAATCGGATAGCCGCGATATTCGAGGATGCCGCGCTCGCCGTCGAGATAGGTAATGCTGCTGCGGCACGACGCAGTGTTGGTAAATGCTGGGTCGTAGAGGATCAGCCCGAAGTCCTCTTCGCCGGTCCGCATCTGCCGGAAGTCCATGGCGCGAACGGTCCCGTCGGTGATGGGAACCGTGTAGGTGCGATTGGTGCGATTGTCGGTCACGGTGAGAGTATTCGACGTCATCATAAGAAGATTTCCCCTGTATCCAAGAGCCATTGTCTGCCCTGAACTATCTTTGCGCCAGCCGGATCTGCAAAGCGGGACGCGCCTGCACCTCATGGTCGGATTCGTCCGCCCGCAATTTCTTATGTGACGCACCGCATCGCAGGATCGTATGTGATTCCAGTCACACTGCTGTGAGATGCAGGCGGCGCAACCATCGCATTCGCGCACGGAACCGGTCACGTCAACTCGCGAGGGATACAACCTGCGCGGCAAGCGGCGCATCCTGCTATAGGATGCAACCTCCCTTCCGCCGCAATGCGCGGGGTCTTACGATATCTTTGAGAAAGCTGGCCGGGCTCAGGATCACTGGATGACTGCAATCACGTTTACGCTGTTCGTCAGTGCCATTTCTGCGCTGGCAGGCTTTCTTGGCGCGCTCACGGGCCTCGGCGGCGGTGTCATCGTCGTGCCTGTGCTGACGCTTGCGCTCGGCGTCGACATCAAATACGCCATTGGCGCTTCGCTTGTTTCGGTCATCGCCACCTCTTCCGGGGCGGCCGCGGCTTACGTCAAAGAGGGCTACTCCAACATCCGCATCGGGATGCTTCTCGAGATCGCCACGACAATCGGAGCGGTGGTCGGGGCCTATCTGGCCGGATTTACGAGCACGCATATCATCGCCATCATCTTCGGCCTGGTGCTTCTCCAATCGGCATACCAGTCTCTCGTAAGCTCCAGTGGCATTGCAGACAATCTGGTGAACTCGGACAAGCTGGCGCAAAAGCTCCGCCTTGGAAGCAACTATCCACTGCACGGCACTCGCCAGGAATATGGTATGCAAAACGTGCCCACAGGGTTCGGGCTCATGTTTGGCGCAGGCGCGCTTTCCGGATTGCTCGGCATCGGGTCAGGCGCAGTCAAGGTCATTGCGATGGACCGTGCGATGAAGATTCCGTTCAAGGTCTCCGCCACGACAAGCAACTTCATGATTGGCGTAACGGCCGCCGCCAGCGCCGGCGTCTATCTCAGCCGAGGATACATTGACCCCCGCGTCGCCATGCCGGTGATGCTGGGAGTGCTTGCGGGGGCGTTTCTCGGAACCAGGGTGCTGGTTCATGCGCCGGTCCGACTGCTGCGCATCGTCTTCGGCTTGGTGATCGCTGTGCTGGCGATTGAGATGATCGTCAGCGGCATGACAGGGAAGGTGTAGTGAGCATGGACGACACTCGCCTTGAAGGCTTTATCGGGAATCTGCTCCGGGCGGGCGTGCTGCTGGCGGCAGCGGTCGTTCTCGCCGGCGGAGTCTTTTATCTGGCGCAAAACTATGCCACTCCGGTTGCGTTCCGCCATTTCGCGCTGGAAGGCCGGTCCCTGCGCTCGTTGGTGGGCATTGTGCAGCTCGCGATGCACGGCAGCAGCCTCGGGATCATTCAACTGGGCCTGTTATTGCTCATCGCCACGCCGGTGGCGCGTGTGGGGCTGGCTGTCGCGGGATTCTACCTCGAACGCGATCGGCTCTATGTTGGCATCAGTCTGATCGTCCTGACCGTGTTGCTTTTCAGCTTGATTGACGGTCATTGAGCGAGCCGATTCGCTCAGGCCAGATCGCCACCCTTGCCAATATCCATCGATGGAGAGATTGGGTTGCTTTCATCGATGTACTCTTCGATGACCTTGTCCAGGATTCCCTTGGCCTTGAGGATGAAGTCCACTGCATCGCGTGCCGCGCCGTAGCCGCCCGCATTCGGCGTCACGTAATGGGCCTCATCCTTCACCTGCTGGCGCGCATTGGCCACGGCCACCGCAAAGCCACACTGGCGCATCACAGGCAGATCGATCACGTCATCGCCTACGTAGGCAATCTCTTCGATCGTCACGCCTTCCTTCGCCATAATCTCGCGGACAGGCTTCATCTTGAAGGCCTCTCCCATATAGACAAACTCGAGCTTCAGGTCCCGCGCCCGCGTCGCTACCGTCTCGCTGATGCGCTTCGTAATCACTCCGCACTTCATGCCGCCGAGCCGGGCCAGTGAAATGGCCGTGCCGTCGTGGGCGCTGTAGCCTTTGGCCTCAGTCATCGTGGCCGAGTGCACGCCAAACCCGATCTGCCCGCTCTTCTGCTCCAGTTGCGCCTGCCGCTCCGTGCTGTCCGCCGTGAGCGCGGGGGACGGCACCAGCCAGATGGTCCCGTCGGTGAACACTCCATCCACGTCAAACAAAATAATCTTGATTCGCCGCGCGCGATCCTGCGCTGAAAGAGTCATATCCCGATTCTATCCGCTGCGCTCGTGGGCTTTTCCGCGACAATGGAGCTATGGACCCCCAACCCGCGCCTGTACCGGCGCCCCTGACCCCGGAGGACTACTACTTCGACGGCGATTTCATGGTCTTTACCGCGACCTATCACCTGAAGCGCGGCTCCTGCTGCGGCTCCGGTTGTCGCCACTGCCCCTACGGTCATTCGCCCAAAGACGACGCAGGTCCATCGTAAGAGCGGCCCAGCAAACCAAGTAGAAGCCACTTTTTGTTTCCAGCAAACCCGCTCCGGATGTACCATGCGGCCCGAGGGTCAGCGGTCGTTTCACGCGCTGCGAAATTCGGCGTGCAGCCAACTGAAGAAATGCCCGCGGAGAAGAGGCGGGGCTCCCTGGGCCTGCTTCCTCTGTTCCTCACGCGCCAGATAGGGAGGACGCAATGCATCTTCTATGGTGGATTCTGGTAGGTCTGATTGCCGGCTGGGTGACAGGCAAGATCATGAAGGGCGGCGGATACGGCTTCTTTGCCGACATCGCTCTGGGTATTGTGGGCGCTCTGGTCGGCGGCTTCCTTGCACGGATGCTCGGACTGGCAGGCTCGGGCGGGCTGATCTACACGATTCTCGTTGCCCTCGGCGGAGCGATCCTCGTTGTCTTCCTCTTTCGGCTCGTCACGAAAAAGAAAGGCTGATGGGTTCCTCATAGCCGGAGTCTTCGCCGCGCTCAAAGAGTCGGCGCCCCTCTCGAAGTAACTTTCAGATGCGCAGGAGATTTTTGCGCGTCTTTCACAGGCACATAACCGTCGTTTACCCGTGAGGTCAATTCCATGAATCGTGCTCGCATCTTCCTGTTCGCCCTCGTGGCAGCTTTGTTTGTGGCCCAGGCGCACGGCCAGCAGGCTATCACCTTCCCCAGCGGAGACGGCAGCGCCCAGGGCTTGCTCTACCTGCCCCAGGGTGCCGGTCCTCATCCTGCGCTGGTTGTCATCCACGAGTGGTGGGGATTGAACGACTGGGTCAAGCAGGAAGCCGCCGGTTATGCGGCCCAGGGTTATGTCGCTCTCGCCGTCGATCTCTATCGTGGCAAGGTGGCCGCCGATCCCGAGCTGGCGCATGAGCTGATGCGCGGCCTGCCGCAGGATCAGGGCGTGCGCGACCTCGTGGCAGCCGTGACTTACCTGCAGCATCGCAAAGAGGTGGACCACGCCCGGATCGGAGCCGTGGGCTGGTGCATGGGCGGGGGCTATGCCCTGCAACTGGCCATCGCCGACCCGGCACTGCGCGCAGTCGCAATCAACTATGGCGCGTTGGCGACGGACAAGACAGACCTGACGAAGATTCATGCCAAAGTCCTTGGCAACTTTGGCGGTCAGGATCGCGGCATTCCTCCGGATGCAGTGCACGCATTTGCCGACACGATGCAGTCCATCGGCAAGCCCGTCAACGTAAAGATCTACCCCGATGCGGGCCACGCATTCGAGAATCCGAATAACAAAGCCGGCTATCGCGCGGACGATGCCGCGGATGCCCTGGGCCGCATCGACCAGTTTTTTGCAGCTGAGCTGAAGCACTGACCCGGATTGCAACGCCACGCGGGAGTGACGAAATCTTCATGGTTCCAACAGGAAATAGCTCTTGCAAAGCCGGGAGGCACATGTTAACTCTTAAGCCAATACCAATGTGGTAGCTGCCAGAGGAGTTAACATCCTGGCCCGATCAGGAGCACGAACATGATGAAGATTGGAACCACGATCCGCGCGCACCGGCTGCAGAAGGGGCTTTCGCAGGGCGACATTGAAAAGAGAACGGGGCTTCTTCGCTGCTATCTCTCCCGCGTAGAAAATGGCCACACTGTCCCGTCGCTCGACACGCTGTCGAAGATTGCGGTCGCTCTTGACCTGCCGATCTCGCAGTTCTTCTCGGATGAAGCGCCGGGCCGGCCACTGAACACGCAGAAGCTCTCAGACGACGAGTTGCGCTTTCTCACCCAGATCCGGCGCTACTCTGCGAACCTGAACGAAAGCGACCGCAAGCTGCTGCTGGCAATGGTGAGGAAGTTCGCGACGACCGCAACGCGGTAGCCGCATCGTCTCTGCCCTTCGGCCGCATCGCATGTGCGGGCGCGTTTAGACGTCGTTGCCCAGGTGGAAGATCGGCTCAACCCCATGACCGCCGGCAAGCAATGCCTGCTCTTCGGGCGCTTCCAGCGGTTTGAAATTCTGCGCCACGTCCATCGCGAGGCGGAAGTACCGCTCATCGCCCGGCGGAATCGCTGCGGTTATCGGATGGCCGAGCGTCCAGCGAAGCCCGAGTGATGCCTGATCCGGAAAAGCTGCCGGCTGATACCAGCATTTGGGCTCGGGGTGGATTTGCTTCTGGTCGGCAGGCCATACGGTCTTCGCCATGCTCTTCAGCGCCAGGATTCCCATCTTCTTTTCCTGGGCCTTCTTCAGAATCTGCGGGCCAAATCCGGCTTGCGTGAAGAGAACCCAGTTCAGCGGAAACAAAATCGTATCGAAGTGGTAACGATCCATTGCGGCTAACGCTGTCTCCGCCGAATGGACTGAAAATCCAATGAAGCGGATCTTGCCTTCCTTTTTTGCTGTCTCCATCGTCTCCATGGCGCCGCCGGGACCGAGCACCGTATCGAGATCCGCCATCTTTGTCAGCGCGTGAAACTGATAGAGATCCACATGGTCGGTCTGCAGCAATCGCAACGACTCTTCCAATTGCTTACGCGAGTCATCTTTCTTGCGGCCCTCAGTCTTGCACGCCAGAAAGCAGTTCTTGCGATACAGCGCAAGCGCCGGCCCAAGCCGCTCCTGTGCGTTGCCGTAGCTGGGGGCAACGTCAAAGTAGTTGATGCTGCGGTCCACGGCCTCGGCCACAATGTTTTTGGCGTCGGTCGTGGTTTCATTCATCACCACAATGCCGCCAAATCCGATGATGGAAAGCTGTTCTCCCGTGCGGCCCAGCGTGCGCCGGGCAATCGGGCTGGAAGGTGCTTTGGCAGAGGCTTGTGCCTCGCGATTAGAAGCCAGAGCGGCAGCGGTTAGAGCAGCGCCTTGCAGAAATGCGCGACGTTCCATAGGGGTCCCTCCTGCACGTCGTTGATGCGTACGCTCGAACGCCAACATTCTTGCACAGTCCAACCGCGGCTGCCACAAGCTAGCCTGGCAGTTGCGCCAGAAAGAATCCAAAGAGCACCAGCACCCCAACAACCAGCCCGACCGCAAGCCGCAGGCGGGTGGTAAAGAGCCGGCGCGGGGAACCGAGCCGCGGAACCACGGGCATCGCGAACAGCAACCCCGAGCCAAAGCCGCCCAGGTGCGCCATGTTGTCGATGCTCAGGCCAGAGCCGATCACGCGCGTGCCAAAGCTGATGGAGAAGCCAATCACCAGGTTGATGGCCGCAAAGTAAATAACCGAACGTCGCAGCTTCTTCAGTTCGCTGGGCGGCACGGGCAGGCGTTGGGACTTCAACAGCACAATCAGCGCTCCCGCGATGCCGAAGACCGCTCCGGAGGCCCCTGCGCCAACGGGTCCGTAGGCAATCATGCCCATGCTTTGACTGTGATACTCCACCCAGTTCACGAATGTGGAGAGAAGATTGCCGCCCGCGCCCGTAAGGACATAAACGGCCAGAACGCCAAAGGTTCCAAGAAGCGGCTCCGCAAGCAGGCCGAGATTCCAGAGGCACCACATGTTGGTGATCAGGTGCAGAAATCCCACGTGCACAAACATCGCAGTCACAATGCGCCACCACTGCCCGCCGAGCAGCACTGCGCCCGCATTATCTGCACCCCACAGCAGAAGCTGATCTGAAGTGGGACCAGAGAGCCGGACACCTCCAAAGGTCATGGCCAGAAAGACCAGGCAGTTCACGCCGACAAGAAAGTACGTTGCCGGCGCTGCCGCCCACTGCGGCCGCCGGCGCTCCGCTGGTCGCGAGGCGCTCGACTCCTGTCCCGGAGGCAGAATCTCCGGTTCTGGCATGGAGGATGGGGTTCCCATGGGTCCATCGTAATGCATTTCCTGCCGCGCGGCTGTGCAACGCCCGATGGTGAGAGCAATCCCGTCCGGCGACATGCGGTCCGGTCTTTCGGTTTACTCTGGTGTTTGGCCATCAGGGCCAGGAATCCGGCTGGCATGCACCTCACGCAAGAGCCACGCCGAAGAGGGAGTCTGCACGTGGGTACTGAGAAGCGCATTCGCCGCGCATTGTTGAGCGTGACCGACAAGACCGGTCTGGTGGAGTTTGCCCGTGTTCTGGATAGCTTTGGCGTCGAGCTGGTTTCAACCGGCGGCACCGCGCGCGCGCTGCGTGAAGCAGGTCTCGGCGTGCAGGACATCAGCGACCTGACCGGCTTTCCTGAGATGCTGGACGGCCGCGTGAAGACTCTGCATCCGCGCGTGCACGGCGGGCTGCTCTATATCCGCGGCAATGTGGAGCATGAGGCTGCCGTCAGCGCCCATGGCATCCTGCCCATTGATCTGGTCGTCGTGAACCTCTACGCATTTGAAAAGACCGCGGCCCAGCCCGA
>JAGWML010000102.1 GCA_028873155.1 Acidobacteriota bacterium | reverse complement strand
CATCCACCCAGTCTAACTGGCCTCAATTCCCACCAGCTTCATCGCATCCGGATCCCACTGCACAATTGTCCCGCGCTCGTAGCTCAGGTTGCTCAGCAGCGCCGCTCCCGCCGCGCGATACCCGAACACCGCGTCCTCCACCACCGGCTTCCGCGACCTTACCGACGCAAAGAAATTCCTGAAGTGGTCATAGCTGTCGCTGTAGCCCTGCGGCGCAACATACTTCTCAAACCCCACCGGCGGCGCGCCTTCAAAGTGCTTCCGCGGATACTTCGCCCGGTACGCCGTCTCAATCTCCTTCTGCATTGCTTCGGGAAATGTCTCCACCGTCAGGCCCGGCTCGGTCTCGCGCGGCACGCGATTCACCGTCACCGCGCCCCAGCCAATCTCCATCGTGCCTTCCGAGCCCGTAAACACAAGGCTCTCGCTCTCTTCGCCGCCATCCACAAAGTTCACGTGCAGGCTCAGGTTGAATCCCTCGCGATAATCAAACAGCCCCAGCATCACATCCGGCACATTGCGCCCGTCGTTCCAGAAGCGCAGTCCGCCCGTCGCCATCCCCCGCGTCGGTCCATGCGATCCCGTGATGAAATGCGTCCCGCTGAACAGGTGCACAAACAGGTCACCCGCCACGCCGCTCCCGTAGGCCTTCCACTTGCGCCACTGGAAAAACTGTTCCGCGTTGAACGGAATCTGCGGCGCCGTGCCCAGAAACCGCTCCCAGTCGCACGTCTCCGTCGAAGCATCCGGAGGCACCGTGTAGTTCCACGCGCCAATCGACGAGTTCCGGTCCCAGTGCGCCGTCACCATGTTCAGCTTGCCAATCGCGCCCTGTTCCAGCAGTTCTTTCGCCTTCGCATAGAGCACGGAGCTCACCCGCTGGCTGCCAATCTGCAAAATCCTTCCCGTCGCGCGCGACGCCTCAATCATCTCCGGCCCGTCGCTGTAGAGATGAATCATCGGCTTCTCGCAGTACACATCCTTGCCCGCCTTCATCGCGTCCACGCTGGCCTGCTTGTGCCAGTGGTCCGGCGTGCCGATGATCACCGCATCAATATCTTTGCGCTCCAGAATCTCCCGGTAGTCGCGGGTCGTGAAGATCTCCTTGCCCCACAGTTCTCTGCTCCGCTCCAGCCGCCCGTTGTAGCAGTCGGCCACTGCCACCAGCTTCACGCCCGGCACCTGCACTGCGGTCTTCGTATCGCCCTGTCCCTGCCCGCCCGCGCCAATCAGCGCAATCTGAATCTGGTCATTCGCGCTCAACATCCGCGCCGGCTCTTCTTCCACTGCCAGCGCATGCAGCCGCGGCGCAATCACCGTGCTCACCGATGCCGCTCCCGCTGCCTTCAAGAAACTCCGCCGATCCAATCCGCTCACAACGCCCTCCGCACACACAAGGATCTCTGCCGCATACCACCATACACGGCTCCCATCCCACTACGTCTGCTGCCTGATTGCATCCGTCTGACAGCGCAGTCCAACTGCGCTCTAATCGTCGTCATCCTTCGGCGCCTTGGTCGCTTTCCGCTTCAGCATCGCGGGCGCCGGCTTGTCACCCATCGCATCCTTCCACAGAATCACGTTCAACTTGCGCGCATCCGCACGGTCCGCATGGCTGAAATCCATCTTCATGCTCTCCCGCGCGCCTTCTGCCTTTTGCGTGTTGGCCGTATAAATCAGCCCGTTGTCGCGATTCGAATAGTCGGCGTTGTACGCCGCTTGATTCCCCGGCCCCGTAAACAGCGGCGCCATCAGCGACGCAAACGCGTCGTTGTTGTTCATCGGCGGCAGCCCCAGCAGCATCTCCATCGTCCGCACCACGCTCACCGTCGAGTAGAAATGGCTGTCCACAAACGGTGCTCCACTCGCACCACGCGGCGCATACTTGCTCACTACCAGCGCATAGCTCCGATGCGCGTCCACATGGTCCGCTCCGTTCTGCGCATCGTCCTCCAGAATGAAAAACGCCGTGTCCTCCCAGAAGGGCGAGTGCGAGATTGCCTCCACAGCGCGCCCCACGGCCAAGTCGTTGTCGGCCACGCTGGCCTTCGGCGTCGGCATCCCCGGCTGCGTTCCAGCCGTGTGGTCATCGGGCAGGCGCAGTTGGATGAAGTTCGGCATCGTGTCCCTGCCCTGCTGTTTGTCCGCGACCCACTGCTTCAGATGCCGCAGGAAAATCTCCACCCGAATCTGGTCCGGCACCGCCAGATTGAAATCCGGCGTCTCCTGTGCAAAGTGCCCCACCAGTTCCGGCTTCGTCGCCGTGTTCGCCGCCATCAGCGGAATCGCCCACGGCCACTTGTTCACGCCGCCGCCCCACTCCGCCGGCAGCGGCTCGCCCGGCTTCACTACCGGCCGCGCGCACGCGTGTCCGCCCAGCATCGGCCCCAGTTGCGGATCCGTCGCCGCCGGCTCATCGCAGAAGATCGTCGAGATGTACTCGCCAAAGTGGTAGTACGTCTTCCCATGCGCCGCCAGGTCGCCCCACAGATACCCGCTCGCCGGCTCATTCACATCGGGAATCTTCTCGAGCAGCGGATATCCATCCGCCACCACGCCCTCATAGTCATACGTCCGCTCACTGCCGCGGTACGACTGCTGCCACGTCTTCTCCAGATAATCCGTGCCAATCGCCGCATTCGACCACACATGCCCGTCGCCCGACACTTCACCCGAGTCGAAGAAGTTATCCAGCACGCCAAACTGCAGCGTCAGCTTGTGAATGTTCGGAGTAATCGACGCCCCATACATCGTCAGGCTTGCATCGCCGTTGCCCACCGGCTTGCCATCCTTGCGCAGGTCGCCCAGCACCTGGTCGTAGGTACGGTTTTCCTTAATGATGTAAATCACGTGGCGAATCGGATGCACGCGTCCGCTCGCAAACTCAATCCGCTGCGCCGCCGCCTTCATGCGGTTCGACTCCAGCACCGTCTCCGTCCACTGCGCAAGGTGCGGCGCAATTTCTGTCTCCGGAATCCGCGCCAGCGATCCATACAGTAGCGTCCCGATGTACGTGTTCTTCGAGTGGCAGTCCTCCTCGCGGGTCTCCGGCGTCTCGCGCTGCGGATAGTTATTCGGCCCCGTCCCCTGACCCTTCGCCGTCGCCACCAGCAGCTCGCCACCATGCGCCGCAGGCACAAACGTCATCGCAAACGGCAGCCAGTCCGTGGGAATGAATCCATCCGGCCGCACCATTCCCGCGCGTTCCACCCTCGCCGTCAGCTTGCGCGTGTCCATCACGGCCACGGCATCGCTCGCCATGTTTGCCACATAGAGCTGCGTGCCTTCTCCGTTCGTCGTCACCGCCACCGGCTCCGCGCCAAAATAGCTCTGCCCCGGTAACCGCACATCGAAGTAGCCCTTCACCGCTAGCTGCCCCGCAGCCACGTTCACCGCGGCCACGGCATCGCGATTCGCCAGCGCCACATACAGCGTCCGTCCATCCGGCGCCAACGCAAACGCGCACGGATGCGTCCCCGTCACCAACGGGTTCGACGGCTTCAGCAACGCCAGCTTGCGCCCCACGGTATCGTCCGTCAGCCGCAGCTCCACAATCTCCGACGCATTCCACAGCGCCACAAAGGCCCGCTTCCCATCGCGCGACAATGCCAGCGCTCCCGGATACACCGACGGCACCGCGCGGTTCTCCGCGACATCAAACCGATGCTCCACCGCGCCCGTCGCCGCATCCACCAGCAGCACAGCGTCCGTAAGGTTCTCGGCCACCAGCAGCTTCTCGCGCCCGCCTCTCGCCACCACCGCCAGCGCCGCCGGATACGGCACCCCAATCGTCCCCTCGCGCTCGCCAATCAGCCGCGTCACGTGTCCTTCTGCCAGCGGCTCCATCGGCAGCTTGATGAACCGCTCCGCCTCCAGCTTTCCCTGCGCAAAGCGATACACCGCAATCCCGCTGCCCGTCGCGTCCTTGCCTTTGCCCTCGGGGTCCGTCAGCGAGGCCATGCTTACATACAGATGCCCACCATCGCCGCTGAAGGCCAGCCCCGAGTACAGCGTCTGCTTCGCCTTTCGCGCCAGCGTCCGTGCATCCGGAAAATCCGTCAGCGCGCCAGTTTGCCGGTCCAGAACCGCCAACGATTGCTCATAGTGCGACTCATACGTGCCATAGCCCGCATTCACCGTCACCACATAGCGCCCGTCCGGCGACACCGCCATCGACATCGGCAAACTGTTCAGCCGCTCCGGCGCGCCCGGTATCGGCCCAATCCACTCCTTGCTCGTCGGCAAGGCGCGTCTCTGCGCCTGCACGTGCACCCCGGCGCAAACACCTGTCAGCAAAGCTGCCACCCACATCATCCGCGTCTGCATGGCAATCACAATAACAAAACTTCTTGCGCAGAAATGTAAAAGCGGCTTCACTGCGCCGCCTGCAATAATCATCTCCATGCGCAAGGTCTTCACTGCCGCACACCTCTTTGACGGCTCTCAGTTCCTCGCCCAACCCACCGTTCTCGTTGAAGACGGCTGCATCACATCCATCTCCTCCCGCGCAGATGCCCCGCTGCCCGCTGGCGTTCCCGTTGAAGACTACTCTGATGCAACCCTCGCGCCCGCGTTCTTCGATATCCACATCCACGGCTCCGCGGGCTACGACGTCATGGAAGCCACACCCGCGGCTCTCGACACCATCAGCCGCTTTCTCGCCACGCGCGGTACCGGCAGCTTTCTCGCCACCACCGTCACTGCTCCGCTCGACGCCACCCTCCGCGCCATCGAAGGCCTCGCCAATCTCATTGAAGCGCCGCACACGCCTGGCCACGCGCGCCCCATCGGCATTCATCTCGAAGGCCCGTTTCTCTCGCATGAAAAACGCGGCGTGCAGCCCGCCGAGCACCTGCTCGCGCCCAGCATCGCCTCGTTCGACCGGCTCTATGACGCCGCCCGCGGTCACGTCCGTCTCATCACTCTCGCGCCCGAACTGCCCGGCGCCGCTGAGCTCACCGCACACGCCACCTCGCGCGGCGTCCGCGTCTCAGTCGGCCACTCGAATGCCACCGCGGCTGAAACCCGCGCCACCATCACAGCCGGAGCCGCCAGCGCCACCCACACCTTCAACGCCATGCGCCCGCTCGATCATCGCGAGCCCGGAATCCTCGGTGTCGTCCTCACCACGCCCTCGCTCTACGCCGAGCTCATCTGCGACGGCATCCATACCGCGCCCGAGATGGTCCGCCTCTTCCGCAGCGCCAAGGGTCCCGAACGCGCAATCCTCGTCACCGACGCCATGAGCGCCGCCGGCATGCCCGATGGCGAGTACCAGCTCGGCGGGTTCACGGTGCAGGTGGCCAACTGCCGCGCCATGGCCCGCGGCGTCCTCGCCGGCTCCGTTCTCACGCTCGACCGCGCCCTCGCCAACTACATCGCCTTCACCGGCGCGTCTCTCGAAGAGTCCCTGCCACTGCTCACGGCCAATCCCGCCGCCATGACAGGACTCACCGCGCGCGCAGGCGCTCTCGCGCCCGGCTCACCTGCCAATTTTGTTGTGCTTGAAAAATCCGGCCAGCTTCGCGCTTCCATCCTCGATGGCCAGCGCGCAGCCTGATTAGGCGCTCTACTCTGCCAGCCGCTGCGCGCGCCACACTGCGCCCTCGATGCCCACCACTTCCTTCGTGCCGACCGGCATCTCCGGCGCCGCAGCCTTCAGCCGCGCCATAAAGCCCTCGCGCACCATCCGCGATTTGCCAATGACGCTCCCAATCCACGCCACCGGCACCTCGCCCGTGAGCGCGTGCTTCCGCAGGAGCTTCGCCCGCACCAGCAGCACAAAATCCGCCAGGTCCGCCGCCGCCTGTTCCAGCACGCCCACGCACACCGCGTCGCCCGCATCTGCAAGCTTGTCGATCGCCGGCGCCAGAGCCGCGAAGTCGGGCCCCGGCGTGCTGTCACCCAGGTTCACCAGCTCTTCAATTGTCTTCGTTCCCCAGATGCGCCCCACCGTCTCCAGCACGTGCGTCGGCTCTTCGCGGTCATAGGCGCGCAGCGCCCGCCGCACCGCGTGCAGCCCGATCCAGTAGCCTGAGCCCTCATCGCCCAGCCGCGAACTCCATCCGCCCGCACACTCGCGTTGCCCATCCGGCGCGCGCCCCACGCAGTTTGAACCCGTCCCCGCAATCTGCAAAATCCCTGGCCCGCCGCGAAACGCCGCATCCAGCGCGATGACTTCATCGCCCACAATCTCCGAGCGCTCGATGCCAAAATCACGAAACACCTCGGTGATCCACTCCTTGACGCCCGGCATCGTCGCGCTCGCCACGCCCGCCGTCGCCGCTTGCACCTGCGGCCCGCCCGCCTGCCGATACACCTCGCTCAGCACCTTGCGCAGATTCTCCTCGGCCACCACCGCACCTACGCGCAACCGCTTGATCGAACCGCCTTCGGCAAATGCCACCACGCGCTCGCCGTCCACAATCGACGCGCGCGTCCGCGTCCCCCCACCGTCAATCCCCAGCACCAAAGCCATCTTCTTTCTCGCGTCTCCTTATTGCGCCGTCTCCGCGCCATCATCGCGCAGCGTTCCAGCCAGCACATTCAGGCTGCCGTCGGTCTTCGGCGCCTGCAGCCCCAGCATGTGCGCCAGCCACGGATACAGATTCACATTCTCAAACGGCAGCACGGTGTGGCCCGGCAACAGGTCCACGCCTTCGGCAAAGAAGCTCGCCTTCATCTCCCGCATCATGGCCGGATCATACCCATGCGCGCCGGCCGTCGGCGCCTTGTCTGGCTTGCCCGCCTCCGGTCCCCGTGCGCGAATCGCGTACGGCCCCGTCGCAATCACCACCGGATCGCCCTCGCGCTCATTCTCGCTGTAACGCAACTCCCCCGGCACATTTTTCCGCCTGTATACCTTGAACTCCGGTGCCGCCTTCTTCAGTGCGGTGTATACGCGTTCCCGGTCTGCCTCGGTCTTCCCGTACAGCAGCGCCCCCGCCGTCTCAAATCCGTTCAAATCGGCAAACTGGTCCAGCGTCACCCACCCGCCGTCCACCTTCGCCATGCCGTGGTCGCTCACCACCACCAGGTCCACCGGCAGCTTGCTCGCATCCAGCCCGGCCTTCAGTTTGCCTACCAGACCATCCACCTTGCGCACCGCCGTCCGCGTCTCCTGCGCATCGGGGCCGAACTCGTGCCCCTCATGGTCCGGCTCGGAGAAATACAGCGTGATCAAATGCGGACGATCCTCCTCCGGCAGCTTCAGCCAATCCAGCACCTGCGCCACCCGCGCCTCTTCGCTGATTTTGTCGTCGTAGTGTGCGTAATACGTCGGCCGGTAACCCGCAATCTCCGCCTCCGACCCTGGCCAGAACATGCACGCCGTCCGCATCCCCTGGCTCTCCGCCAGGCTCCACAGCGGCACACCGCTATACCAGCTCCCGTCTGTCACCGCTTTCGCGTCGCTGATCGCGTACCGCGCCTGCTTTGCCGGATCGTAGAAGCTGTTCGCCACCAGCCCGTGGTGCTCCGGGTAGAGCCCCGTCACAATCGTGTAGTGGTTGGGGAAGGTCAGGGAAGGAAAGCTGGGCAGCATCCCATCTGGAGCCCACACGCCCTCTTTGCCGATCTCCAGCAGGTGCGTCGCTCCATCGCGCTTCGCATAGTCCCACCGGAACCCGTCCAGCGAAACCAGCACCACGTAGTGCGCCTTGCGGGCTGCGGCCGAGTTCGCGCCGTGGTCGATATGCACCACCGGCAGCGCCGTCTCGCTGCGCGTGTCCGGCCCGGCGAGCCATCCACCGCCTGCCGCCAGCCCCACCGCCAGACTCGCGGGCGCAAACCAGCCCGCTGCGCGACCTCGCATGCCCCTTACCTCTGCATCAGCTTATCGCACGCAGCACAAACCGCATCATCCGCCATCCACACCATCCCCGCGCCGGCGCAACCCCGCTCAGTTGCTGGGTGGTGGTGTCGCCGCGTCCGCTGCCGGCGCAGCAGCCGGAGCAGCCGCCGGTGCTGCCGGCTGTCCCTTCGAGAAGCCCCGTATGTACGCAATCAGGCCCTTCACCTCATCGTCCGTCGCCCGCGACTTGTCCTCAGGCGGCATCTTGTCGTTGCCCTTGCGAATGAACGCCGTCAGCTCGTCATCCGTCTTGTCTGCCAGCGACTTCGGGTCGGTCCAGTCCGCGAGCGTCAGGTGCATATCCTTGGCCACGTCTGTTTTGCCGTCGCCGGTCGCCCCGTGGCACATCGCGCAGTCAAACCCATAGATCTGCTTCACCTTCGCCACGGCCTTCGCCTTGGCCTCCGATTGTGCCTTGGCATCCGTCTGCGCCTGACCCTCCGCATTCGCGCCAGCCTTCGCACGCGGATGTGCCGCCGTTTGCTGCGCGCCCGCAAAGACCCCACTCGTCACCACAAATGCAACAACCACGGCAAGGAGCATGAACCGCTTCAACATAACTTTCTCCTCAGTTGCAGGTGTCCTGTTTCCCATCGTGCAGCTGTTCGATTGAGATTCGACAGCATTATAGGCCCCGCTGAAAGTGAGTTGCATCACACAAGTTTCGCGGTGTTCCTCATTGCGCACAGCCGCATTCCCGTTGTGGTATACGTTCCTTCATGTCCCGCAGACTCGTTTGCTCCGTCACACTCCTGGCTGCCTTGCTTTTCGCCGCTTCCTCCCTGGCTCAATCTCCCGCGCCCGCCCCGCCTTTAGGTTGGAACAGCTGGGACGCGTACGGCCTCACCATCGACGAAGCCGACTACCGCGCCAACACCACCGTCCTCGCCGGCCTCCGCCAGTACGGTTGGACCTACTCCGTCATCGACGAGGGCTGGTACATGCAGGACCCGTTCGCCCCCACCGTCCCCGCTCATAAATACGTGTGGGACGCCAACGGCATCCTCATCCCCGCCATCAACCGATTCCCATCCTCCGCAAACGGCCAGGGCTTCAAGCCCCTCGCCGACTGGGTCCACGCCCAGGGTCTTAAGTTCGGCATCCACATCGTCCGCGGCATCCCCCGCCAGGTCGTCGATCTTAACCTCCCCATCGCCGACACCAGCTTCCACGCCAAAGACGCCGCCGACCTCGCCGCCACCTGCCCCTGGGATGAAGGCAACTACGGCATCGCCGACAACGCCGCCGGCCAGGCCTACTACGACTCCATGCTCAGGCTCTACGCCGCCTGGGGCCTCGACTTTATCAAAGTCGATTGCATCAGCGACCACCCCTATCGCCCCACTGAGATCCGCCAGATCGCCGACGCCATCCGCAAAACCGGCCGCCCCATCGTCCTCAGCCTCTCGCCCGGACCCACCCAGCTCGCCCACGTCGCCGAGATCCAGAAGTACGCGCAGATGTGGCGCATCACCAATGACCACTGGGACGGCTGGCAGTTTCCCCACCCGACCCCGGACGGCTACCCCTTTGGCCTTCAGGGTGATTTCGACATGCTGGCCAGATGGTCCGCCTACACCGGCCCCGGCAGTTGGCCCGATCCCGACATGCTCCCCGAAGGCTGGCTTGGGCCGCACCCCGGCATCGGCCAGCCCCGCACCTCGCGCTACACACCCGACGAGCAGCGCACCGAGTTCACCCTCTGGGCCATCTCCCGCTCGCCCCTCATCATGGGCGCCAACCTCACCCGCCTCGACCCCTTCACCCGCTCCCTCATGAGCAATGAAGAAGTCCTCCGCCTCAACCAGACCGCCGTCGAAAGCCATCCCGGCGAGCTACCCGCCGACCCCGCCGCGCGTCAGTCCTACCCGCAGCGCTACTGGATCGCCCGCACCGGCGGCGCGCACCCGCGCACCTACATCGCCGTCTTCAACCTCGCCGACGCGCCTACCAAAGCCACCCTGCCTTGGATGGTCTTCCACCTGCCAAACGCGCCCCACGCCCTCTACAACGTCTGGGAGAAGCAGCACATCCCCGCCGCCAGCTTCCTGCAGGTCCAGCTCCCGGCCCACGGCTGCGCGCTCTTCCGCCTCGAGTAGGTCAAGAGGATCGAACACAGCCGACCAGCACATTCCCTTCAAAGGATCGAATGCATCGGCGAATCGACGCTTTGAAAGGGCACGACAAATGCTTGCAGTGAAAACACATAAGTGATTGATTGATCAATAGGCAGAATGGGCAGGATAGGCGAGATAGGCACATCTCAAACGCAAATTAGCACAAGAATCCGGCACGGAACTGTTGTATGCAGGGTCCGAAACTTCCCAATTGTCGACGAACCATTCGCACGCCGAATCATCCGGAGAATCCT
>JAGWML010000001.1 GCA_028873155.1 Acidobacteriota bacterium | reverse complement strand
AATGATTGCCGAGGTGTACATCCCGAAGAGCAGGTTGGTGAAGCAATGAGCAGCGCGCTTCAGCCCGCGGTGAATGCGAAAAACGGCACGGCGCCGGCGGCGATCGCTGTCGAGAACATCGTCAAGAAGTATGGCGTGTTTGAAGCAGTGAAGGGCGTGAGCTTTTCGGTCAAAGAGGGGGAGATCTTCGGGCTGCTGGGGCCGAACGGCGCGGGCAAGAGCACGCTGATTCGCATGATGACCACGCTGATTCCGGTGACGAGCGGGCGCGCGTTGGTGGCGGGTCACGATGTGATGAAGGAGGCGGATGCGGTGCGGCGGGCGATTGGCGTGATTCCGCAGGCGCTGACGAGCGACCAGGATCTGACGGTCGAAGAGAACCTTAGCATCTATGCCAAGCTCTACTCTGTGCCGCGGGAGCAGCGCGAGCGGAATATCGCTGAAGTGCTGGAGGCGGTAGACCTGGCGAAGTGGCGCACGGCGGAGACGAAGACACTTTCGGGCGGCATGCGACGGCGGCTGGAGATTGCGCGGGGCTTGGTGCACGACCCACGGATTTTCTTTCTGGATGAGCCGACGACGGGACTGGACCCGGTTTCGCGCATTGCGGTGTGGGAGATGCTGAACAACCTGAAGAAGACCCGCAACCTGACGATGCTGGTGACGACGCACTACATGGAAGAGGCGGACCGGCTCTGCGACCGCATTGCGATTGTGGACCATGGAACGCTGGTGGCGCTGGGCACGCCGGTGGAGCTGAAGCAGAGCGTGCCGGGTTCGAATGTGGTGGAGGTGCAGTTTGCGCGCGAGTCCGATGAGTGGATGGGCAGGCTGAGGGCGCTGCCGGATGTGACGGAGGTGCAGTCGCAGTCGGCGGGTGTGTACCGCGTGCTGACGTCGAACGGCTCGCAGACCACGACACAACTGGTGGAGATGGCGGCATCGCTGGGAGAACAGCTCAGTTCGCTCAGCGTGCAGAATACATCGCTGGACGATGTCTTTGTGCACTACACAGGACGGCAGTTGCGCGATGAGCAGGTGAAGGCCGTGTTTACGATGCCTCCGCGACCGGGAGCAAACTCATGAACCGGATGCTTGCCATTGTCGAAAGGGAGATGCGGAAGTTCTTCCGCTCGCCGATGCTGATGATCATGTCGATGATGCTGCCGCTGGTGCAGCTGGTCATTCTGGGCAATGCATTTGGAGGCAAGATTCGCGGAGCGCGCGTGGCTTTTGTGGACTACGACCACGGGCCGGAGGCGGTGAAGATTCGTGAGGCGTTCGACACCGTGGCGGTCAACATTGCGACCTTCAACGCCGTGGAGTACACGGACGAAAGCAAGGCGCGGGACGATGTACGCGAGGGGCGCGTGGATGCGGCGGTGATTATTCCGGCGCAGTTTTCGCGGCGCGTGTATGCGCAGGATGCGCCCCGTCTGGGGCTGGTGGTGGACAACTCGGACCAGTTCATGAGCGGGAGCATTGAGGGTGAGGTGCAGTCGCTGGTGGATGCGCTGAATCAGCCGGTGATTCAGCCGCGGCTGGTGAAGAACATTGCGCTGGAGATTGTGGAGTTGTATCCGTTTGTCGAGTACATGAAGTACCTGCTGTCGGGTTCGATCTCACTGGCGATGTATATCTCGGTGATGATTGGCGGCGGCATGCTGTATATCGACGACAAGGCGCGAGGCGTGCATGAAGGCTACCTGGTGACGCCGATCACCAAGCTGGAACTGGTGATGGGGCTGAACATCGCCGGGGCCATCAAGGCCGTGTTGAGCGGGATCTCGCTGACGGTGATTGGGTCTTTGATGGCGGGGCTGGGAGTGATCTTTCATCCACTGGCGCTGCTGCAACTGCTGGCGCTGATTGTGGGCACCTCAATTGCATTCAACGGGATGATGTTCCTGATGATGGTGCGGGTGGACGATCCGCTGGTGCCGCGCGCGATGTTCGGAGTGCTGAATACGCTTCTGTTCTTCCCGTCGGGCGCGATTTATCCGATTGCGGCGTTCCCGCCGTGGCTGCGGGCGATTGCGATCGTCGATCCGTTCACGTATGCGATTCACGGGTTCAAGGCAATTCTCTTAAAAGACGGGGGATTCGCGGCAATCCAGGGGGATCTGCTGTTTCTCTTCACATTTGGGATCGGGACATTGCTTCTTGCGACGCCGTTGTTCAAGCGCACGCTGTAGGAGCGCCGGGGCCGCACCTGCGGCCGGGGAGCAGCTTCCGCGAAGAATCAGGCTGGATATGCGCCGGTAATGTAGCCTTCGAGCGCCTCGATGGCGTGGGCCTGGCCGGAGATTGTCCATTTGACGAGATCGCCGATGGAGACGAGGCCGATGACGGCGTCGTTCTGAACCACGGGCAGATGGCGGAAGTGATGCTGCGTCATGATGGTCATGCACTCGTCGACGGTCTGCTGCGGCGAGACGAAGGTGACGGGGCTGGTCATGATCTCGCGGACGCGCGTCTCTTTGGATGCATGGCCGATGAGAATGCCTTTGCGGGCGTAGTCGCGCTCAGAGAGGATGCCGACGAGACGGGAGTCAGAGAGCACAAGCAGCGCACCGACATCGTGACGGGCCATCATCTCCAGGGCCTCGTAGACGGTCTGATCCGGCGAGATGGACAGGATCGTATTGATGGCCTTGTTCTTGAGGACTGTGGCGATGGTGTCAGTGACTTTCATGGGCCCCCCAGCGGCATTCCGGTTGAATTGTGCAGTCATTCGAGCTTTGTTGTTGTCGCAAGCTGCGAATAACGAAGTGTACCGCAAAAAGGGTAGAACGCAAGAGAGGGCAGGGAGCGCGAGAAGAATCCCGGTCAGCCGCGGCGGGACAGGGTACGGTTGCGGAGCCATTTGGCGATGCCGAGGAGGAGCAGCAGGCCGCCGAAGGGGATGCACATGAGCGCAACGATGAGAGCGAACCAGCCGGTGTTGGTGGTTGCGCCGGTGGGCGTGAATCCGCCGAGAACGGTAAGGAGCAGAAACCCTGCCAGCAGGCCGGCGCCAACCATGGAGCCGCCCCACTGGAGGAGCTGGATCGTGCCATCGTCGGGTAAGGGTGTCCGTGGGGAAGCGGGCATACGAGATGGTTATCCTCGCGCGAGCCGGAGCATGACGTAGGTGATGACGCCGGTGACGGAGACATAAAGCCAGATGGGGAACGTCCAGCGCGCGATTCTGCGGTGCTGCGGAATGCGGCCAGAGAGCGAGAAGAAGAAGGTTACGAGAACGAGCGGCAATGCGAGCGTGGCTAGAAGGATGTGGCTGCCGAGAAGCCAGAGATAGAACGTGCGGAATGCGGCATGGAGCGGATAGCGGACATCGCCGTGGAGTGCGTGGTGGGCGATGTAGCCGACGAGGAAGAGCGTGGAGAATACGAACGCCGTGATCATGGAGGCGCGGTGGGCGGCGATGCGGCGCGCACGGATGAAGATATAGCCAATGAGGAGGGCGGTGGCGCTGAGTCCGTTGAGCACGGCATTGAGGCCGGGCAGGAATGCGAAGCGCACGCTGGCTGCATCGGCCGCCGGATGGATGTAGATGAGCCAGAAGAGAAAGAGCGTAGCCGCCGCGCTGATGGCGAGAATGGCGGCGATCGCGCTGCCGGTGCCGGAACGCGAACTGGGAGCAGGGGCAACGGTGTTCATGGGGCCTCAGTGTCTGGCAATCGCGCCGAGCATGAGCGCTGTGAGCAGCAGCGGCAGATAAATGACGCTGACCTTGAGCAGGTCGCGGGCAACCATGCGGCTTTCGTCCGGAGGGATATCGCGCAGAATCCGAGCGAAGCGAATGGTGTAGGCGAGATAAACGATGCTGAGCACAAGAGCAATGGCGGCGTAGACGATGCCGGCCATGCCCAGACGCCAGGGCGCGAGGCTGACGGGGATCATGACAGCGGCATAGAAGAGCGCCTCGACGACGGTGGACCAGCCGTCCGGCTGAACGACGGGCAGCATGCGGATGCCTGCGCGCGCGTACTCGTCGCGGTACATCCAGGCGATGGCCATGAAGTGAGGAAACTGCCAGACGAAGAGGATGGCGAAGAGCGCGACGGCGGGCCACTCGATGCGTCCGCGGGCGGCGGTCCAGCCGAGCATGGGGCCCATGGCGCCGGGAAATGCCCCGATGAAGGTGGCCAGGGTGGTGACGCGCTTGAGCGGCGTGTACACGGCGACGTAGGTGAAGGCCGTGAGCAGAGCGAGCGAGACGGTGAGCAGATTGGTGTGGAGCAGGAGCCACCATGCTCCGAGGCCAAGCGCGCCGAGTCCAAGAAGAATGCCGACAGAGAGCGGCACGCGGCCGCTGGGAAGCGGGCGGTCCACGGTGCGCTTCATCAGCGCGTCAGTGGAGCGCTCGAGGGCCTGATTGAGCGCGCCGGATCCGGCAGAGACGAGGCCGATGCCGAAGAGAGTGTCGAGCAGACCGCGCTGGAGCGTAGAGATGCCGGACTGCATGGAGCCGAGGTAGAAGCCAGCCCATCCGGTGACGAGAACGAGGCCGGTGACGCGGACTTTGAAGAGCTCGCGGAAGTCGTGCAGGAGCGTGGCGGTGACACCGGGTGGCGGGGCATGGAGCGTTGCGTGCGCGTGGTGCTCGGCGTGCTGGACAAGGCCAGCCGGTGCTGCGGCATGTGAAACAGGTGGCATGGAAAAGACGGCGCAGCAGAGGCCATTTGGCGGGAAGCTGGGAGCCTGATTTGATGATACCAAGACGGGAGGCTGGGTGTGGCGCACATGCGGGCTGCGTCAGAGGCCCGCGGCAGCGAGGATGGCTTCGGCGACCTGATCGGGCGTGAGGTTGTCGACGGGGATGGAGACGTGGGCGGTGCGGTAATGCGGCAGACGGCGCTGGTAGCGGGCTTCGAGGTTGGCCTGATCGGCGAGGATGGGGCGCGTATCTTCAGTGCCGCGGCAGCGAGTGAGGGTGGTGGGCAGGGTGACTTCAAGATGGACGAGGAGGGTCCCAGAGTGCGAGAGAAGCAGGGCGCGCGTTTCGGCTCGCTCGATTGCGCCGCCGCCCAGAGCGAGAACAAGGGCGTCTGTGCCGGCGAGGCGGGAGATAGTGGCGTGCTCGCGGTCGCGGAAGGCGGGCTCGCCGTGTTGCGCGAAGAACTCCGCGATGGTCATGCCGGCTTCTGCCTCGAAGACGTTGTCGGCGTCGAGAAAGCGCCAGCCGAGGCGCTGGGCGACGAGCGGGCCGACAGTGGATTTACCGGAGCCCATGAATCCGGTGAGGACGATGCGGCGAATGGGAGCGTGCGGGGGGTTCAAGCTGGCCTTTCCTCAAAACGGGGAGCGCTGGGACCAGTATAAGAAAGCGGGCGTCAGGCGAAGACCATTACGATGGCGCCGGCGGTGATGAGCAGTCCGCCAGTGATGGCCGCGGCGTTCAGCTTTTCTCCGAGCAGGAGCCAGGCGAACAAGAGGACGAGTGGGACGCTGAGCTTGTCGAGCGGGGCGACGCGCGAGGCGGGGCCGAGCTGCAGGGCGCGGAAGTAGCAGATCCAGGAGAGTCCGGTGGCGAGGCCGCTCAGGGTGAGGAAGAGAATGGTGCGGCGGTCGAGCAGGCGGATTTCACCGTGCTTGCCGAGGCCGATGGCAATGGCCCAGGCGAAGACGAGAACCACGCTGGTGCGGATTGCAGTGGCGAGGTTGGAGTCCACATGCGCGACGCCGACTTTGGCCAGAAGAGCCGTTGCGGCGGCAAAGAGAGCAGAGAGCAGAGCCCAGCCAATCCAAGTCATAGCAGCTATGGTACGTCGCGGGCGGCGGGTTCAGTACACTGAAACGGTGATGCGCTGGCTGCATTCGATGGTTGTGGGGGGAGCGCTGCTGCCTTTGGCTGGGTGCGGGTATCACACGCTGGGCGCGGCGGCGCATCTGCCGCCGGATGCGCGCACGCTGGCGGTGCCGGTGTTTGCCACCCGGACGAACAACTATCACACCGAAGTTGCGATGACGCAGGCGGTCATTCGCGAGTTTACAGAGCGGACATCGCTGCGCGTGACGCCGGATGCCGGCGGTGACCCGGATGTGGTGCTGCATGGGACGATTCTGCAGGAGACGATGGCGCCGCTGACCTATAACACCGCGACGCAGCAGTCCTCGAGCTTTCTACTGACGGTGGTGGCATCGGTCCAGCTTGCTGGGCGGGATGGCAAAGTGCTCTACGCGAACAAGAGCTATGTCTTTCGAGAGCAGTACCAGTCGACAACGGACCTGACGACATTTCTGGACGAGAGCCCGGCGGCGGTGGAACGGCTCTCGCATGATTTTGCGCGAGCACTTGTGGCGGATGTTCTGGAGGGGATCTGACAAAGCTGGAGCGGCTCGTGAAAGTCGCGCGCCAGCTTTGTTGTTTTTGGGGGAGGGCCTTGCAGCCTGTACGTCTGAGGCCAATCCCAGTGTAGAAATCGTCCGAATGCCGTGCAATCGCCGAGTGTGTGTACGTTGCGCGAGACAGATTACGAAGGTATGAGAACCGTGGATGGTTCGGAGCGAGTGGACACCGGACATGGGCGGGAGCGCGTTCCGGCAGAAGAGCGGTCCTGTGGCGTTGCGGAAGTTGGCAACCTGTGCGAATTGAGGATGCTGAGGAACAGCCCGGACAGCTATTCTGGAACGGAATGAGAACCAACCGGTCAACGCGGAGCGAGGCAGAGTGAGCGGAACGCGGTGGGGCGCAGGGTTTACGGCTGTAGGGCGCTTTGTGGCCGAAGTGGAGGCCGCCGCGACCGGCGACGGCGCGCTGCGACCGGGTTATGTGCTGGTGGGCGACGAGATCTTTCTGCAGGACCGCTGCCGTGCGGCGGTGCTGAAAGGATTTGCTCCGCCGGACCTGAGGGATTTCTGCCTCTCCGATCTGGACCTTGCCAACACCTCAATCTTTGAGGTGCTGGATCGCGCGCAGACTCCATCGTTGATGGCGCCTTTTCAGGTGATTTTCGTGCGCGGCGTGCGGCAACTCTACACGCGCGGAGCGAAGAAGGATGAATTTGCCGCGCTGGACCGCTACTTCAAGTCTCCCAACCCGCAGGCCGTGCTGGTGTTCCTCGCGGACTTTGTACGGATTACCAGCGACGTCCGCCGCATGGACATGGAAGACAAGAATCGCTTTGAGAGGCTGACGGAGACGCTGGGCGCGCATTGCGGGATGGTGGAGCTGGCCCGCGTGAATGAGGACGATGCGATGCGCTGGGCGGCGGTGACGGCGCAGGAGGCCGGGACGCGCATTGAGCCGGAGGCAGCGCGCGAGCTGGTGGACGCTCTCGGCGCGGACATGATGCTGGTTGCGTCGGAGCTGGAAAAGCTGCTGCTCTACACCGAGGGACGGGGAAAAATCACGCTGGGCGATGTGGAGACGATGGTGCTGGCAGCCAAGCAACGGTCTTTGTATGAGCTGACGGATGCGATCAGCCAGCACAATCGAGCGCGGGCGGTGGCGATTTTGCATGGACTGCTGAACAGCTCGGATGCGGGCGAGGATGCGGCGATCGGGCATTTGTATATGCTGGCGCGCACCTTCCGCCAGATGCTGGTGATATTGGAGAAGAACGTGCGGGATTCGCGGGCTATCTGGCAGGCGCTGTGGCAGGGGTTCCGGATTCCACCCTTCGCGGCGGAGGGTTTGATCCAGCAGGCTCGGCGCTACAAGAGCAGGCGCGAACTGACACGGGCGCTGCGGCTGATTGCGCGGGCGGATCTGGAGCTGCGTTCGTCGCCGCCGGACAAGCGGCTGGTGCTGGAGCGGCTGGTGTATGACCTGGCGGCGGAGCCGAAAGCGACGCAGGCGGGATGGGAGATGGCGCAGCTCTCCTTTGAGGTGTAGCCGTCAGCGCAGGCCGCGAGCGCGCATCGCAGGGGCATAGGCCCGGTCTTCGCTCTGGATGTGCCGCGTCAGCCAATCTCTTAGAAAATGCATCAGGTGCAGGTTCAGCGTGATTTCACCGTGCTGGAAGCGAGTGACATAGCCCTCGACCTGGCGGGTGAGATCGACGTGGCGGAGCCTGTGTTCGGCGAGGCCGGGATAGCCCGCGGCAGCCATCATGGCCTCTTCCGCGGAGAAGTGTTCCCGCGTGTATTGCAGCAGGCGTTCCAGGATGGAACCGGTGAGTTGCCTCGCCTGACCGGAAAGCATGGCGTCATGGAGCTGATTGAGAGTATCCACGAGCTTTCTGTGCTGCGCGTCGATGGTTGTCACTCCGACCGACAGAGAATCGTTCCATGCAATGAGGGGCAATGTTTTTACTCCTGCCGTGGCAGCGGCAGTAGAGTTATCGGCATTGATGCGAATGAAATGAGCGGGCTGGCCCTGGGGCACTATTCGAGGATGATTTCTGGCTGCGGCTCGTGGCCGCGCGTCGTGAGCACGATGGCTGCGCCGAGAATGAGCGCGCCGCCCGCGAAGGCATGCGGTCCGAGGTGCTCGCCGAGAAGCCTGACCCCGAGGTAGGAGCCGAGGGCGGGCTCGATGTTGAGGAATACGCCGGCGCGGGACGCGGGCACATGATGAATTCCCCAGTTCCACAAAAGCGTTGTGGTCGCGGTGCAGGCGAGTCCGCTGATGGCGAGCGCCGTCCATGCGACCGCGCTGACGTGTGCGAAAGCAGGCCACGGATGGGGCACGGCGCGCCAGGGGTTGAGGAGACACGGCCCGAGAATCCAGGCGGCGAGCATGACAGCGCCGGAGAGGATGGTGTAGGCCGTGACAACCGGTGGGCTGTGGGAATGCATGAGCTTCTTGCTGAGCAGAATCCAGGCGAGCGCGGTGCAGAGCGAGAGCACCACGAGCAGGTCGCCGGTGAGCGAGGGCTGGCCGTGCGTGGCCGCTCCGCGATGGCCGCCGAGCACGATGAGGGTGGCGCCGACGGTGGAGGCAACGAGGGCCAGCCAACCGATGAGGTCGATGCGCTCGCCGGCGAAAAGAGCCGCGGCGACGCCAAGCAAAACCGGCATCGAACCAACCATGAGAGAAGCGTGGCTGACGGTGGTGAGCGCAAGACCGTGGAACTGGATGAGGAATTGAACGGGGACACCAAAGAAGGCGGAGAGCAGCAGGATGCGGGTTTCGTGCGCGGTGAGGCGGACGCGGTGAACGAGCGCGACGGGGAGCATGCCGAGGCAGGCGAACAGAAACCGGTACAGCACCATGGACTCGACGCTCATCTCGTTGAGAGCGAGGCGGCCGAAGTAGAAGCCGGTTCCCCAGAGGCAGCCGGCGAGGGCGCAGGCGCCGTAGCCGAGAAAGCGGATGCGGGTGCTGGAGGTGTACGAAGAGGGCATGGCCTTCCTCTACTTTCGCATAGACTGGCACGCCACCAGAGAGATGCGGAAAGTGACTCGCATCGGAGAGAATGGAGACCGATGAGAGTGGGGCTTGTGAAGAATCTAAAGGGCTGGCGCGCGGGCCTGGTATTGGCTTGGATGGCAGCTTTCTTTTGTGTGCCGCTCAGTGGCGCTGGCGGACTCAAAGACAAGAAGCAGCCGCAGCAGCCGGAGCCGGAAAAGCGGCCGTGGATGCTGGCCAGCGAACGGCCGGAGATGACGGTCGGAGTGGAGCCGCTTGGTTTTTATCCGCCGGGGGCCTACTTTCAGGGGCAGCGGCAGAGCCTGGTCTCACTGGATTTTCTGGATGAGAACCGGCTGCTGTTCTCGTTCCGAGCGCCGGGCCTGATCCATCGGTCTTCGAACTCTGACGGAGAGGAACGCCAGGTCCGAGCGGTGGTGCTGGATCTGCCATCGGGCAGGGTGGAGAGCGAGGCGGTGTGGACGCTGCACGATCATGCCCGCTACCTCTGGATGTTGAAGGACGGGCATTTTTTGTTGCGCGACGAAAATGACCTGAAGGTCGGCGATGCGTCGCTGGAGTTGAAGCCTCTGCTGCATTTCCCCGGTCCGCTGCTGTGGATGGAGATGGACCCGGAGCAGCAGTATCTGGTCACGGATTCGCACGAGCCTCCGTCGCCGGCCAATGAATCGACGGGAGCAGGCAAGCAGCCGGAAGAAGCCAACGCTCCGGCTGAGTCGGGAGCGCCGGAGATCGTGCTGCGCGTGCTGCAGCGGGCAAGCGGGCAGGTGATTCTGGTGAGCCGGGTGCACAACCCTGTGTATCTGCCCATTAATGCGGCGGGATACGTGGAGACCCGTCAGGCCAATCAGCGGCAGTGGCGTCTCGATCTGAACCAATTCGCAGGTGGAACCCAGCCGATGGGACGGGTGGACTCGACCTGCGATCCGCGGATCGACTTCGTGACGCAAAAGCGGCTGGTGGCGACCGCATGCAATCCCGATGGCACGCGGCGGCTGGTGGCTCTGGGGACTGACGGGCGCAAATTGTGGGAGGCTCCTACCGCTCCGAACCAGGTGTGGCCGATTCTGGTGATGTCGCCGGAGGGATCGCGGATGGCGAGGGAGACGCTGTTTGTGACGCACCCGATCGATGCGTTTTCTCCGCTCAGCTTTGAGGACGTGCTGGGGCAGTTGGTGGAGGTCTACGATACGTCGACTGGAAAGGTCGTGGCGCGGGTTCCCGCGAGCCCTGTGCTGGACGGCGGCGGCAACGTGGCAATTTCGCCTTCAGGGAAGCGGTTGGCGGTGCTGGATGCGGGGCTGATTCAGGTGTATGACGTGAGCGGGAGCGGAACTGCGCCGCCTGTCGCGGCCCATTGACGCAGAGGAAAAATTCGCTGGCGCATTGCAAACTCCTGTGTAGACTGATGGATGGGGGCATTCATCGTGGCCACGGCAGTCGTCCACTATATGGCTTCAGCGATCACGGACAGGGGGCGGAAGCGGCCTTCGAATGAAGACGCATTTGGCTACTCAGACGAAGATGGCGTGTATGTCGTATGCGACGGCATGGGTGGAGCGGCAGCGGGTGAGATAGCGAGTTCTCTGGCCGTGGATGAGGTGCTTCGACTGACCGATGGCGCGGGGCACGACGCAGAGAGTTTTGCAGTGCCGGCGGCGTTGGAGCAGGCGATTGCAGCGGCGAATGAGGCCATCTATACCCGGAGCCAGAGAAACCAGCGGCTCAGCGGCATGGGCACCACGATGGTTGCCCTGGCGGTGCGGGACGCCCACGCCTGGGTGCTGAACGTCGGGGACAGCCGTTGCTACCGGCTTCGTCAAGGTAGGCTGGAACAGATTACAGCCGACCACTCTCTGGTGGAAGAGCAGGTGCGCATGGGCCGCATGACGAGCGCCGAAGCATCGCGGTCACCGCTCA
Organism: Acidobacteriota bacterium; assembly: GCA_028873155.1. Lineage (GTDB taxonomy): Bacteria > Acidobacteriota > Terriglobia > Terriglobales > Acidobacteriaceae > Telmatobacter. Next base: position 38,182 of record JAGWML010000001.1, on the reverse strand, counting down.
AGAACGTGATTACACGCGCACTCGGCACGCAGAGCCGCGTCACTCCCGATGTTTTTGCGCTGGAGATTGAGCCGGGCGACCTGTTCCTGCTCTGCACAGACGGGCTGACGCGCGAACTGACCGACAAGGCGATTGAGGCGATGCTGTGCAACAACGGAAGCCTCACGGAGCATTGCTCCAACCTGGTGGAGGCCGCCAAACGAGCAGGCGGCCATGACAACGTCACGTGCCTGCTGGTGAGCGCGGCCAGCTGACCGGACTACCCCTTTGCGGCAGTTGCTTCTCTTCTGCGTCCCAGTCCAATCAATGGAACATAGCCCCCATATTGGCGCGGATGGTGGGATTCTGCGCGGTTCCAGTAATCGTGAGCGGAATGCCGTTGCTGGTGTTCTGCTGGAAGCGGTTGCCGAGAAAGCCGCCGAGCGCATTGAGTGCCTGGTTGGCGACCGCTCCGGCCACGTTGGATGTGGTGATCTTCGCGCGCATCTGGAAGTTGAGCGCTCCGTTGGGCGCGAAGGTGCCGCTGCCGGTGGCGGAGCCGACCTGGGGCAGGTTGCCGTAGATGTTGGAGAAGGTGGTCAGGGCCGGCGTGGAATCTACATCTGTGCGAAGGGTCTGGATCTGCGTGCCGCCGTTCGTTTTTCCAAACAGGTTCATTCCCTGCAGCCGGGATCCGAGGTCGAATCCGGCGAGCAGAGTGTTGTCAATTTCAACCGGACCCGCAAGCCGCACCGCGGTGGCCGGGCCAGAGATGGCGAGATTGGAGCTGAGCGTGCCGCCGCGCAATTGGGAGCCCGAGGGAAGCTGGATGCCAACGACCGGCATCAACTCTTCCAGTTGATCGATGGGCAGGCCGGGCGCGTTGAGATGGAGGTCGAGCAGCACTGCCTGTGGTGTGAGATGAAAGGTGCCCGCAGTGTGGACGGCGACCGATCCGGTGTGCACGGCGACATCTTGAATCTTGCCGCTGCGCGCGTCGAGGTCGTCTGTCGCGGCGAAATCGACGCGAACCGGATGGGGAGCGGGCGATCCGCTGCGCGACAACTGGAGCCGGGACGCGGTGACAGTGCCGCTGGCGCTCAGGTTGTCGCCATCGGAGGCGACTTTGGCGTCAGCATCGGCCAGCATGGAGATGCCCTTGTCCCGATCGATGACGCCTGCGGCGACCGGGTCAAATTTTCTGAGCTGCATCGTCGCGTTGAACGGCGTGTCGGCAGCGTCCTTCTTTGACAGCGGTCCGCCTTGGCCGCTGACAGTGGGCGTGCCGCAGGCGGGAAGACTCGCGGAAAGGTCAAATGGAACAGAGCGGACAAATGAGAAGTCCTTCACGGTGAGATTCAGGGCGGAGTAGACGAAGGGCTTGCCGGTGGCGGGCAGCGAGGAAAGCGTCGCAGAGCCATTTTTAATTTGCAACTCACCGATGGTGAGGTCTGGCAATGGAGTGCTCTGTTGCGATGGCGCGCGGGAGGCTCCAGCGAGAGATGAAAAGTTCCATTTGCCGTTTGCCGCATGGATGAGTTGAATGCTGGGCGAGTCCAGGACGAAGCTGGTGACGCGGATTTGCCGGTGCAGCAACAGGGGCAGAACTTCAATGCCGATGGCGAGCTTTTGTGCGGAAACGAAGGGAGTGGTGCTGAATGCTGGATCGTCGGAGATGGCGATGTCGTTTGCTTCAAGGCTGCCGGAGAGAAGGGAGAGGCTGAGATGGCCAAGAGTGACCTGGCGTCCAAGGGCGCTGGATGCCTTCTGCTGGATGACGGGGCGGAATGCATCTGCATTGACGAAGAAGGGAACCAGCACGAGAACGGCGAGGATGACGATGAGAACGATGGCGAGCAGGGTCCAGTGTTTGCGCATAGATCTCCTCCGGCGTGAACAACGCAGGCCAATTGTAACGCGATGACGAGGACGGCGAGTGAATCTAAGCGGGCGCGAGCAGCATCTGTGCCCATTCCATCGCTTGCAAGCTCTCGGCGGCGACACGATCTGGATCCAGATGGAGGGCCTCACAGAGGCGAACGGTGCTGCCCCATGCGCCCGCTTCGATGGCGAGGACAAGATCAAAGACGAGCGCAAGCGGACCCTGATGATCGACAAGAGCGGTGCGGATATCAGCGCCGAGGGGCAGTCCATCCAGGACATCGGTCATAGGGATCTCAAGGATGGCGTCCATGAGCGAAAGAAGGCCGAGGAGGAAGAGATCGGTATCGGCGGAATTGAGCTGAAGACCGATGAGTTCGGCAAAGCGAGCGCGAATGAGCGCCGAGAGGACAAGGTCGGACGGACGATTCTGCGCGGTATCGAGAAAGATTGCAAGGCGGCACCAGCGGCGGAATTCGTCTTCTCCGAGCAGGGTGAGCGCCTGACGAATGGAGTGGACTTCGCTGCGGAGTCCGAAGGCTGCCGAATTGAGGTATCGCAGCAGCCGGTAAGACAACGTGGCGTCGCGCTTGAGTGTGTCCTCGATTGCGTACCAGTCGAGGGTTGGCTTATGGATGGTCTGCAGCAGCCGGAGGCCGATAGCGCGGATGGAGCCCACCCGGTGAGCACGCTGCGTCTCGGGTCTGCGAAAGAAGTGGCCCTGAAAGTATTGGAAGCCCGCGGAACGCGCCCGCTGAAAGTCATCCCAGGTTTCGACCCGGTCGGCGAGGAGCCGGGTGCGGCTGTGGCGATGATGGCTGGTCATCGACTCGATCTCGGCTGTGGGCACGCGGTGAATGCTGATCTTCAGGAAGTCAGCCAACTCAAAGAGGGATTCGCGAGGGTCGTTGCGGGTGACGCATTCGAGCGCGATGCGGTAACCGGCCTGCTTGAGCCGATGGCAGATAGCCAGGACCTCTTCGGTTGCGGGAACGGTGCGGGGAATCTCAAGGACGGCGCGCTCGGCCGGCAGCAGCAGGATGTGGTTCTCGACCAGAGACTGGTGCGAGCAGGTGAGAAAGGCGAGACGGCGATCGCTGAGCGTATTGAGGCCGACGAGAGAGGAGACGTGGAAGAGAGCGTCGAGCTGTTCCCCGACCAGGTCACTGCGCATGGGTTGATTCGCGGCGGAGCGGAAGAAGAGCTTGTAACCAATGACCTTTTGTGTGGCAGTGAGGATGGGCTCACGGGATGAGTAGCGGATGGATTCGGGTTGATTGCGGGTTGCCAGATTTGCCATGCCGCTGGTCTCCTCTGCAGACCGGCGGCATGTCCTTTCCAGTGGCCGCTCAGCCCTGTTCTCGCGATCAGGATGAGACGCACAAGAGAAAGAACAGCGATGTCGGCATGCCGGCTGGAGCGATTGAATGCTCCAGGGTCCTGCAAGATCCTTATCGGAAGAATCGGGTGATCCATGAAGGAGTCATCCAATGAATGAGGTCCGATGAGAAGATTGCGTCAGATCTGGGATATTGCGGTGGGCCGGTTGGCGAGGCTCATTTGCAGCTGATCCCCTGGCTGTGTCCTCGATTCACGGATGATGCCGGCCGGGAGTTCGAGCACCGAGTGGGCGCTCAGACAGGCGGAGATCCGCCATGGTCCTACGGCATTCCTGACCTTTTTAACGCGCAGCGAGCGATCCACGTAAACGAGATCAAGCGGGAATCGCATCCAGAAGGTATGAACGGACTCGCATGGGACGATCCAAAGGCCGCCGCCGGAAGGGAGTGCGTCGCGCCCGAGGAGCCCTTTGGAACGCTCCGCACTGGTACGGGCAATCTCAAGGCTTGTTGCGAGGGTTGTGTTCCGGGTTGTGTTGATGAGTTGCTGTGGATTTTCAAGCGCTGCAACGACTGGGCGGCCCAGGGGTTTGCGCAGGCGATTCACCACTCGATCAAAGATCGTCGAATTCATGTTTCTCCGTTTGTCCGGTCAAGGTCAGGTCGGTACTGCATCAGGCAGGCCCCATCATGCTGCAAAACGGCCTCACTCAAGGAGTGAGGCCGTTTTGCTTGTGGCTTGAGAGCGTCCTTGCCGAAGGCTACCCAGCGGCAGCTCAGCAGGCCGTCCAGAAGAGGGGCTATGGCGTGCCACCTGAACTCCCACCCATGCTGCTCCCACCTCCGCCACCGCTCCCCCCGCCACTCGAGCCTGCGTCGGTCATGATTGGTTCGGGCTTCATGCTATCCATCAACTGTTCCACAGGAATCGATGCGGGTTGCTGCTCCGGCGCAGCGCCGGATGCCTTGGCATCGGGCGTGTGCATAGGAGTGTTGGAATTGGGAGGAAGGAAGCTGCTCGGAAGTTTGGGCGCAGCAATTTCGGTTCCCACCGGCGCCGGATCGACAATCTCCGGAGTGACGATCACGATCAGCTCGGTATTGCTCTTTGTTCGGGACATCGACTGAAAGAATTTACCGATGATGGGGATGTCGCCGAGAAACGGAATTTTCTGGTACGCCTCGTTGTCGCGGTTGTCCAAAAGACCGCCGATGGCGAAGCTTTGTCCGTCGCTGAGTTCAACCTCTGTTTTTACTCGACGGATCGTGATGGCAGGCTCGAGAAAACCGGCAATCTGGACCGCATCCGCAAAGTCAAGCGCGCTGACTTCTGGCGCGACCTGAAGGCGGATGGTGCCTCGGGGGGTGATGTTCGGAAGGAAGTTGAGGCGGACGCCGTATTCCTTAAACATGATGGTGATCGCCGACGCCCCGCCCACGCCCGCACCCTGCACCATGGGGAACGGATATTCGCCACCTGCCAGGAAGCTGGCTTGTTTGCCATCTTCTGCGAGCACGTTGGGTTCTGCAAGCACCTGGACCAGCCCCTTCTGCGACAGCGCCTCGATTGTTGCGCCCAGGTTGATTCCGGGGTAGAAAGCAAAGAGATTAAGTGCGTTGGAAAGAGTGGTAGTGATGGGAGCGCCTGGCGTGGGAACGGTGACACTGGGTGGCGAAAACTGGCCGGTACTCAGAGTTCCAATGGTATTGCCGAAGCCCGTACTGAACAGATTCATGCCCAGCTGAAGCTCTTTACTGCGATCCACGCTGGCGAACTTAACCTTGAGGAGGATCTGGCGCTGCTGTTTGGGCAGGTTGACGTCGAGCAAGTTGACGACCTTGCCTGCAGTGGAGGCGATCGCCACAGCGCGGTTCGAGCTCGTGAGATCGGGCACCGTACCGCGCAGGAAAATATTCCCGCTTTCAGAGCTGATGCGAACGTCCTGGCCTGGGAGTTCGGTCCGCAACTCGCGGCGTACGGACTCAACTTTGTCGTTGACGCCGAAGGTGCTTGCGTGAACGGTGACATTGAAGAACTGACGCCCGCCCGAATGGTCCCAGAGGATGAGAGTGGTTTCTCCAGGGGCCTCGCCGTTGACGAGGACCTGAGTGGGGCTAACGGCCGTGGCTTCGGCAAAATTTCCAAGGCCGACAACAATTCGCGTAACGGGACGTGCGAGATCGAGGACGACCGATTTGCCGACGGCCACAGAGAGGTCGTTGGCGGAGTCCTGGCTCTGCGACATGGGCGGTGGCGTGGCGGGGGCAGGTTGGGAATTGGCCTGCGCGAATGCCAACGCGGTTGAAGCCGAAATCAAGGCACTGATGCTGAACTGCAGGAGGCCGAGTCGTGCGCTCACTGTTGTCCTCCAGTCGAGGCAAATTTTTGTTCGCTCACCTTGCTTCCGTTAATTACTTGAACCGTAAAGGGAGCGGGTTTGGGCTTTGCGGCACGCCGCGCAGCAGGATTGGCCGGCTGAGCAGGCTGACCGAAGAGGCTCGTCATCGCTGTATCCGGCACAACAGAAATCTTGGTGTCGAGTGGGTTGCGAAGGACAAGCTGGATGCGCATCTGGGTAGCAGCGAGCGAGAGAATCTGGGCTTGCTCCGGGGTGACCAACAGATTGACGACCTGAACTTGCTGCGGCTTGCCTTCGGCATCCTTTTGGATGTCGGTGCCTGCGGAGAGCACTTCAATATTCTGAAGGATTGTCCTCACCTGCGAGTTCTGCGTGTTCTGCGAGTTTGGAGGCACTCCGGACACGAGAACGTCGACGCGCATGCCGGGTGTCGCAAAGCCGGCAACGCCGACGACTTCATCGACTTTGACGGCGCAGGCACGCATCCCTTCCTTGATGGTCGCCGCGAGGCCACCGCCTGATCCCTTCGGCGCGAGACGATTTTCAAGGATCGGTTCGCCGGAGTAGATCTGCGAGATCGCGCCGCGCCCGATGGCGTTCTTCACGTCCAGAATGGCGCCAGTGGGAGCAGAGCCGACCAACTGAATGGTCGTCAGGTCGCTGGCGTCAAGGACTGTGCCGATCTTAATTTCCTTTGCAGCGGCCACAACCTTTGTCGTGGCAATAGGTCTCGCAGCGGAAATCCGTGCACCCACCATGCGCCAGACCAGGAAAGCACTCATGGACGCGATGACAAATGCGCTTAAGAGAATGATCATCATTCTTCGATTCATTGATGTTCCTGTCTCACCACATGGACGGCCTTATGTGCGTTTTGACCCTTGCAGCGCTGTTGGTCGAGAAGCAGATTACAACGCAAAAAAGTAATTTTCATCGCGCAGGTTGAACACTCATTGGGGCTAAATGCGGTTGCAGTATAGCATTCAGTGAAACGCGTCAAATCAACAAAAAGTGTTACCTGAAAGGCTTTGGTAACCATATATCTAACAGGTCGAAAAGGTCCTAACACAAAAGTGGGAGACGGCTATCAAGCAATTGAAACCCGCTGAGTTCGGTTGATTGCAGCGCACGGGGCAGATCGATGGCGGTGCTGCTTGTGAAGAGCTGTGGCAACGATATGCCTGTTGCATGGAGAGTGACACGTTACCAATGGCATGCACGGTTGTGTCCGGCCACGATGTAGGATGGCACTACTGAAGTCACAGGAACATGCAAAAAACGGGAAGCGGGTAGGGGAAAGGGAGCTTGTGCCGGTCACGCACTCATACAACACCTTGTTTGTAGAGCCGGGTCAGGGGCAAAGGAGCTTCCGTCCATCCGTCTTTTTCGTCTCGCTCGTGCTGCACGTGGGCACAGTTGCTCTGGTGGTGCTGGGCTTTCTGTCGATTCCCCAATTCAGGCCGTTGCGAAAGGGCGACGCCTTCATGATGCGGGAAGTGGAGTTGAATCGGCCCGATCTGCCCGATCAGCGCTCCTCCAAGAATGATCAGTACTATCCGGATGCAAAATCCAAAGCCGCGGACGCCTCGAATGCAATGAAGGAGCAGGCGGCTCCCGCCAGCCAGCATCAGTTTGAGGCGTTGCCTGTTGCCCGGCACACTTTGATCCAGCCCGACGTTCCCTTGAACAAGCTGGTCATGAAGGATGCGCCCATGCCGGCGGTGCTCCTCTGGTCCACACCGGTTGCCAAGGTTAAGGTGCTTGCACCGCCCATCCAGCATCCGTCGAACACGGCGTTGATCCGTCCGTCGATTACCCGGCCCACCGATCAAATCGAGCCTTCCGATATTGCGATGACAGCGACGCCGTTCACGACAATGGCGCCGATGCCCCCGCCGAGCGCGTCGTCGCCGGTGAAGGTACAGGGACCGAGCCCCACGCCTCGTGTGCCGGAGACTTCGTCGCTGGCATCGACTCTTCCCGCCTCCGCCGCGGTCTTGTCGGTATCGGACACAAAGGTGACGAATGGAGTGATCGCCCTCGCTCCATTGAATCAGACAGCAGCAGGGACAAAAGACGGCGGCATGGTTGATGGACATACCGGAAATAGTCCAGTCAACGGCCAAGGAAATGCGGACAGCAAAGGCAGGGATACGACTGGGTCGGAAGCACGGGCGTCGAACGGTAAGGGAGTGGGTTCAAAGCCGGGCGAGCAGGCATCCGCACAAGGCGGGACGCCGTCGGCCGCAGCCGGAGCGAGCGGTGCCGGGCAGGGTGCTGGAGGCGCGCATATTGCACTGCCGCCGAATGGGCAGTACAACGTGGTGGTCGTCGGATCCAGTTTGAAGGAGCAGTATCCCGAGATCCAGGATGTGTGGGGCGGCCGGCTGGTGTACACGGTTTATCTGCATGTGGGTTTGTCGAGAAGCTGGATTCTGCAGTACACGCTTCCTGCGGAAGCGGAGGCAACCCACTCTGGTTCATCGAACCGGCTGGAAGCGCCCTGGCCTTACTCGATTGTGCGGCCGGCGGTGATTCCGGCAGAGGTGAACGCAGATTCGTTGATGATTCATGGATATGTGGACCAGGGTGGCAAGTTCGAGTCCCTCGGGTTTGCGTTTTCGCCCGGCAGTTTCGATCTCACGTATGTATTGAAGGCGTTGCAGCAGTGGCAATTCCGTCCGGCAAAGCTGAATGGACAGGTCGCGCGCGTGGAAGTCCTGGTGATTGTGCCGCTGGAACAGGATTAGAGCAAAGCCACAGAAGTTGAACCCCTGCCAAGTTGAACAAGGGTCGCTGCTTCCTGATGGTCGCGTCTGCCTGGAGCATGATGCTCAGGATGCGGCATTAGTGGTTTTGCTGCAAGGCCCGACTCTGGCGGGCCCATCCATTTACAGTTCGAGGACGTTGTCTTCAACAGCACGGCGCACATTGCCGTCGGACTTGGCAAGGCGGCGAACAGCCTCTGGCTTATCGACTCCAGCCTTGAGCATGACAAGGGCAACCGGCACGCTGCGGCCCGCGCCTTTGATGGTCTGCACGGCAGTCTCGCGGTCGATTTTGCAGGCGCTCATGAGAATCCGGATGCCGCGCTCGACGAGCTTGGAGTTCTGCATGTGCACGTTGACCATAAGGTTTTCGTACACGTAGCCGAGTCGCGTCATGGCGCCAGTGGTGATCATATTGAGCACCATCTTCTGCGCGGAGCCAGCCTTCATGCGCGTGGAGCCGGAGACAACCTCGGGGCCCACTTCAGCGACCATGGTGATATCGGCTGCAGCGGCGAGGGGTGTTCCATGGTTGCAGGTGACTGCGGCGGCAAACGCGCCACGGGCACGTGCGTAGGCGACCGCGGCCACGACATACGGGGTCCGGCCGGAAGCCGAGATCCCGATCACCACATCCTTGCGAGTGGGCCGGCGACGGGCGATGTCGCGCTGGCCAAGCTCCTCGGAGTCTTCATTGACCTCAACCGCGGAGGCGAGCGCTTTGGGTCCGCCAGCCATGATGTATTGGATCTGTCCCGGAGCGGTGGAGTATGTTGGTGGACACTCGGAGGCATCCAGGGCGGCAATGCGGCCGCTGGAGCCTGCGCCAACATAGATCAGACGCCCGCCGTCGCGCAGACTGCGCGCAACCTGGTCGATGACCTGTGCGATCTCTGGGATAGCCTTCTTGACCGCAGCCGCCACTTTTCCGTCTTCGTGGTTGATGATCCGCGCGATTTCGATGGCTGATTTGGTGTCGAACCCCTGAGAGGCCTCGTTCTGGCTCTCGGTGGTCAAACTCTGCAACAGGGTGGCCTGGTCCCTGCCGGAATTCTCTTTTGGTGCCCGGGTCTCTGCCGCTTCCTGCGTCATCGTGCTCGTTAACATCGAGTCTATCCCCAACTTTTCATTGTATGCCTGTTGCTCGCAAGACTCTACAAGAAAAAATTTGCGACAAGGGGTAGCGCCAACGAATGGTTAAGCAAGAGAAGCGGAGAGCGCCTGCCGAATCGCATTGTGAAAAGCAGGACGGACATGGCGGATGAGCTGACTGCTGCGGTCAGGCCAGGTGCGATTGGTGAGCAGAACCACGGCGATGGCCGCATCCAGGTCGATCCAGAGGGAGCAGCCGCTGAATCCCAGATGACCGATGGAGTGCGGCGAGAAGTGGATTCCAGAGGAAGAGTCGGCCGATGGAGTGTCCCATCCAAGCGCGCGTGTGCTGCCGGGGGGAGGCTGGCGCTCAGCAAAGCATTCGATTGTGGAGTCGCTGAAGAGAGCAGGAGGATGCGAGACGAAGGAGTCTGGCTTTAGCCCCGCAAGAATGGATTGTGCGAAGCGAAGAAGGTCGGGGACGTTCGAAAACAATCCGGCGTGACCGCCTGCGCCCTGCAGCAGCCATGCGTGCTCATCCTGCACCTCACCCTGGATGCGGCGGCGGCGAAAGGTCGTGTCTTCTTCGGTGGGCGGGATCGCCGGTCGGAGTTCCAGAGGGGGACAGAAGCCCGTGGAGTGCAGACCCAGCGGATGGAAGACCTCTCGGCGGAGCCAGGGAGCGAGGTACTCGCGGGTGAGGACTTCGAGCGCCTTGCCAAGCAAAATGAAGCCGGGATCTGAGTATTCGGCACGGGTGCCCGGTTCCATCTCAATGGGCAACTCAAGCAATGCCCGGAAGAGTGCCGCGGGCGAGTGGACGGTTTTGAAGAAGGGAACGTAGCCGGGAAGCCCGGAGGAATGGGCGAGAAGATGGCGCAAAGTGACCAGTCGGGCGTGCTGCGCTGAGGAGCGGCCCACGATGAACCCCGGCAGGAGATCGCCGAGCGGGGTATCGAGGTCCAGCAGACCGCGCTGATACAGCAGCATGGCGGCTGCGGTGGTGGCCACCACCTTGGTGAGGCTGGCAACGTCGAAGACGGTCTCTGGCGCAATCGCGCGGGATGCATTGTCGTATGTGAAGCGGCCGAGAGCGTGTTGAATCAGGGTGGAGCCCTGCGCAAAGACGCCGAACGCGCAGCCCGGAAAGGCCTTTGCAGCGATGGCTTCATTGAGTACGGCCCATGCCGGGGCAAAGCGAGAATCCCGCGGTTCACTTGCGCCCGCTGACGAGGATGCGGCTGACTTCATCACTGTCCTGCATGGTAGCGCGATTTGGGAAACAGGGCTGTATCGAACCGCAAATTCGTTTTTCCCGATGGAAGGGGCTACCGTAGGCTGAAACGGATGCGTCTATCAGAAGGTAAGGAGAGTGGATCCTCCATGGCAAACAGAGTGGTACGGATGGCGCTTGGAGTCGCGCTGTCGGTGAGTTCTGCCGCATGCATTGCGCAACAGGTGGATGCGGCTCCGGGGCCGGCTCCGGGAGCGGCGCAGGCGGCTGTGCCGGCCGCACCAAAGACCTTTGTGGTGCCCGCGGGCACGAAGGTCCTGCTGCAACTGCGCAGCTCGATCAATACAAAGAGCGCGAAGCCTGGCGATGGTGTGTACCTGGCCTCGACATTCCCAGTCGTGGTTGGGAACCGGGTGATGATTCCCGCAGGGGTGTACGTGCAGGGTGAGGTGGATCGGGTGCAGCGCGCGGGGCACGTGAAGGGCAAAGCGCAACTGGACATGCACTTCACGTCGATGATCTTCCCGAACGGTTCTGTGGTGGAGATACCGGGGACGGTGAACAGCCTGCCGGGAGCCAAGCAGCAGTCGGTGAAGGACGACAAGGAAGGCACGATCGAGCAGGATAGCGATAAGACGCGGAACATGGGCAAGGTGGCCGAGGTATCTGTGCCGACGGGCGCTACGGTTGGCGCAATTGGCGGGCTGGGGTCTGGGCATCCGCTCGCCGGGGGGATTGCCGGAATCGGCGCCGGCCTGGCGACGGCTGGACTGGTTTCGCTGTTTACGCGAGGGGCCGACGTGAATATCGAGAGCGGCACCCAGGTGGAGATGGTGCTGCAACGGCCGCTGGAGTTGCAGGAGTTGAACCTGGCGAGCACACCTGCGCCCGTGCTGGCGCCCGCGCCGGAGCAGCCTCAGCCCCTGGGCAAGCCGGCCCATGGGAGGATTTTGTGCCCGCCCGGTGGCCTGGGATGCTCCTAGGGCCTGTTCACACTATCTGGGCGGTGGCGCCGGGAGCCAATTTTTTCGAGTTCAAGGAGTGAGGAGTGACGCATACCGGGTGTCTGCTAGCGACGATCGACGCAGAAATCGGGAAAATTGGCCCCGGCCCTTCGGGTTGCTGCGAAAATGGGGCCATCCTTCCTTCTCGCCCTCGACTGTGGACCCGCCAAAGCCTTCGGGCTCGGCTTCGTCTGGCCCCATTCTCGCTTGCAACGCCATCCGCCCAGATAGAGTGAACAGGCCCTAGTGTGCTCACTCGTCATCTAAACTAAACTGAAGACAGGATGCAGAATTCTCCCCAGGACTCAAGAATCGACATGAACGCGGAGACAGAAGCAAAGGTTCGCAACACCGCAGGCGGAACCGGCAGCGAAAGAGAGCGTATGACAAAAAGCTCCTGGCTGCGCGACCTGATGGTTTCCGCCGCGATATCAATTTTCATCATCACGTTTCTCTACCAGCCGGTGCGCGTGGAAGGCACGAGCATGTTGCCGCGGCTGGAGGATCACGACCGGCTGTTCATCAATAAGTTCGTGTACCACATTGAGGCGATCCATCGCGGCGATGTGGTGGTCTTCCGTTATCCGCGCGATCCGCAGAAAAGTTATATCAAGCGCGTGATTGGGCTGCCGGGAGACAAGATATGGATAGATCGGGGGCTGGTCTGGCTCAATGGCAAGCCGTTACAGGAAGGGTATGTGCCGCTGCGATACCGGGATGGGCGGTCCATGGCGGAGATGGTCGTACCCGACGGCATGTACTTCATGATGGGCGATCACCGGTCGATCTCTTCGGACAGCCGCGAATTCGGGCCTGTGGAACGGGACCTGATTTACGGGAAAGCGGAGTTCATCTACTGGCCGGCGAAGGACGCTGGCGTGGTGGAGTGAGCTACTTGACCATATTGCGCAGCGAGTCGATAAATTTGTTTCCCACGAAGTAGGACAGGAATCCGATGGTGATGGCGCCCCAGCCGTCGAGCACGGAGACTTTGATGGGAAACTGACTGTCTGAGAGCCGCGACGAGACAATGGTAAAGGCCGAGCTGAGGATGGCGACTCCGAGGACATCCCGGATGAGTTTGGCAGCGAGAATGAGGCCGTTGCGCGACCATATCTCCACGGCCGCGCCTGCCGTTTTCCGCGTTGTGAGCAAAGCAAAAAACTGATTGACCGAGCCTTCATCTCCGCGAACCGCGACGACCAGATAGGCGAGGATTCCGCCAATAATTGCGAAGCAGATGATCTGTATCTGGTCAATGCCGACCGGGAATTTCTCGCTTTGCGCAAAAGAGCGCATCGGATACGGGCAAATGGGCATGGATGACCCTGGGATTGGGTCACAGACAGAGAACTTGCCGGTGAGGAAGTACTCATAATTGCCAGGTGTGAAATCAATCGCTCTCTCAAGCGGCCCGAAGGCGCTCGGATTGCAGGAGCGGAGATATGCCTCCTGGTAGAGGCGCTGGTATGAAGCCTGTCCCGGTTGCGTCGATGTGGGGCCGGAAGGGTGCATCTTTTGCAGCGTCTGGTCGATCGCCGTAGCTTCTTCCTGTGTATAGACAAACGGCTTCTGAGACAGGTTGAAGAGCACACTGAGGTGATCCTGGGGTTCCAGGACGAGCAAACCCATCAGATAGGTATTTGTCGTAGGGCCTAGCGGCAGCACGCAGAGCGAGTCCGTCTTCGAAAGGATGGCATGGACCATCAATTGAATGGCTGTCGTATCCAACTCGACAGGTTTGGTGGAGACATTCTGGATGTCGGCGGCAATATTCGAATTTGAACCCAGCTTGAGAGGGGTTTCAGATGGCGTGAGCGTGATCTTGAGCGGTGCGATGGATAGGAGCGTCTGCCCTGAGGCGGCGTCTGGCGTGGCATTTGTATCGGATGAAGAAGAGTCTTGCGAACCGGCCTGGATCGAGGGTGAACTGGAGGCACCCGCGGGAACGGCTCCTTGTTGTTGGGTGGGCTTGCCCTTTGAAGCACTGGAATAGACGGCAGCTTTTGGTTGCCGAGAGGGCTGCGACGGTTGGGACGAGGCCGGGACGACCCAGATGCCCAGGGAAGCGACGGTAAGCCCAATGTTGCGATAGAAGGACGCGAAGGAATTCATGGGGATGCTCCTCGCGACTGGGGAAGATTTACATGACATTTCCGCACTCTACTGGATTAAAGTCAACACTTACCTGCGCCCTGGCTTGACTTTCGTCATGTACTGGCAGGCGGCTGCTTGCCAGAAAGATGGCCGTTCGCATGGGTGGGACCCCCCTCGCACGACAGAATCTCCACATGCAATCGCGCCGCCGAGAATTTCCGCCGGGCAAACCTGCTAGAATCGATTGAATCCACTCCCCGGAGAGGCAATGCAGGCGATTTTAGCGCTCGAAGACGGGCGCATCTTCCGCGGCCAAGGCCATGGCGCACCTGGCGAATGTCAGGGCGAGGTTGTTTTCAATACTTCTCTAACCGGCTACCAGGAAATTGCAACCGATCCCTCCTATGCCGGCCAGATCGTTGTTCTCACTAATCCACAAATTGGCAATTACGGCACCAACCAGGCAGACAATGAGGCGGCCAAGCCCTTCATTGAGGGACTGATTGTCAGGGAATTTTCTGTGATCAGCTCCAACTGGCGCTCCGAACAGGTGACCGATGAGTACATGGAGCGCTACAACGTTCCAGTGCTGGCGGAGATTGATACGCGGGCACTGGTGCGCCATCTGCGGACGCATGGCGTAATGCGCGGAGTGATTTCGACCACCGAGACGAACGCCGATGTGCTTGTGCAACGGGCGCGCAACATTCGCAAGATGGATGGGACGGACCTGGCGCGAGTTGTCTCAACGAAGTCGGTCTATACATTCGACGCACAGGATCATCGCAATCAGGCAGGTGATCCGCTGCTGCCCGCGCAGGATGCGCATGATCGCAAGCTGCTGCACGTGGTGGCGTACGACTTTGGGATTAAGCAGAACATTCTGCGGATGCTGACGCGCGACGGCTGCAGAGTCACCGTGGTTCCGGCCGAGACGAGCGGAGCGGACGTGCAGGGGATGAAGCCGGACGGCGTGTTTCTGTCGAATGGACCCGGCGATCCGGAGCCGGTGGACTACGCGGTGCGGGCGATTCGCGAGATGATGGGCCGGGTACCGATCTTCGGCATTTGCCTGGGACATCAACTGACAGGGCTGGCGCTGGGCGGGCGGACCTACAAGCTGAAGTTTGGGCATCACGGCGGGAATCATCCAGTGAAGAACAACACCACCGGCAAGGTGGAGATTACGGCGCACAACCACAACTTTGCGGTAGACCCGGACTCCATCAACGCGAATGAGGTGGAGTTGACGCACGTCGATCTGAACGACCAGACGCTGGAGGGGCTGCGGCACAAGACGCTGCCGCTGTTCAGCGTGCAGTATCACCCGGAGGCCGCGCCAGGGCCGCATGACTCGCATTACCTGTTCCATGACTTCCGCAGGATGATGGAGGAGTGGAGGGGATGACGCGGTTCAGGTGCAGACGTTAAGGTTTTCAAGCGCAGCGGGGCTTTCGGCTCCGCTGTTTTTTGAGACAGGGCAGTTTTGAAAGGGCACGGCTTTAGCCGTGCCGCAACGACGAAAAAGAAGTCGCGGCTTTAACCGCTGAGGGATGGTTTTGAAACCCGCACGCGAGCACGCAACCAACAACTCGCAGACGTACTTCATCACGTCCGACACGTGGGAGCGGCGTGCTCTATTCAAAAATGAAGCGTGGGCGCGGCTCTTTTTCAAGAATCTTCTTGCCCATCGAGGCGAAGCGTATTTCATCCACGAATTTGTCTCAATGCCCGACCACGTTCATTTGCTCATTACCCCGGCCGTCTCACTTGAACGAGCAGCGCAGCTCATCAAGGGCGGGTTCTCGTTTCGAGTGAAAAAGGAACTTGGGTTTAATGGCGAGGTTTGGCAGCGCGGCTTCTCGGATCATCGGATCCGGGATGCGGAGGACTACGACCGGCACGTCCATTACATCCATTTGAATCCGGTGAAGAGACACCTCTGCAATGTACCGGCAGAATTCAAATATTCTTCTGCATATCCCGGTTGGAAGTTGGACCCCGTCCCTCAGTGGCTAAAGCCACTCGGTTATGAACGAGCTTATGGCACGACTAAAGTCGTGCCCTTTCAAAGCGACGACCCCAACAGCTGGGTTGAAGCCGTAACCCCTCAAAACACGAGAGATCGATTCTAAGCGGAATACCAAGAGAAAAATGCCACGCAGAAATGACATTCAGAAGATTCTTGTGATCGGCTCGGGGCCGATTGTGATTGGGCAGTCGGCCGAGTTTGACTACAGCGGCACGCAGGCCTGCAAGGCGCTGAAGCAGGAAGGCTATGAGGTGGTGCTGGTGAACTCAAACCCGGCTACCATCATGACCGACCCGGAGCTGGCCGACCGCACGTATATTGAGCCCCTGACGCGCGAGTATGTCGAGGAGATCATTCGCAAAGAGGCGGAGATGCTTGGGCCGGGCGCGGGCAAGTTCGCCCTGCTGCCGACGGTTGGCGGGCAGACGGCGCTGAACCTGGCCGTGGACCTGGCCGATGCAGGAGTGCTGGACCGCTATAACGTGGAATTGATTGGCGCGAAGCTCGAAGCGATCAAGAAGGCCGAGGACCGGCTGCTCTTCAAGGATGCAATGATTCGCATCGGGCTGGAGGTGTCAAAGTCTGCGCTGGTGAACAATCTGCGCGACGGCCTGGACTTTGCCTCGAAGATCGGTTTCCCGGTGCTCATCCGGCCGAGCTTTACGCTGGGCGGCTCAGGCGGCGGCATCGCGTACAACCGCGAAGAGCTGATGGAGATTCTGGCGCGCGGGCTCGATCTCTCGCCGGTGCATGAGTGCCTGATTGAAGAAAGCGTGCTGGGGTGGAAGGAATACGAGCTGGAAGTGATGCGCGACCTGGCGGACAACGTCATCATCATCTGCTCCATTGAGAATTTTGATCCGATGGGCGTGCATACGGGCGACTCGATCACGGTGGCCCCGGCGCAGACGCTCACGGATCGTGAGTATCAGAAGATGCGCGATGCCGCGATTGCTGTGATGCGCGAGATCGGCGTGGAGACCGGTGGATCGAACGTGCAGTTTGCGGTCAACCCGCTGGATGGCCGCATGACGGTGATTGAGATGAATCCGCGCGTGTCCCGTTCTTCGGCGCTGGCGTCGAAGGCGACGGGCTTCCCGATTGCGAAGATTGCGGCAAAGCTCGCGGTGGGCTACACGCTCGATGAGATTCCCAATGACATCACGCGCAAGACGCCGGCATGCTTTGAGCCGACGATTGACTACGTTGTGGTGAAGATTCCGAAGTGGCAGTTCGAGAAATTCCCGGGCGCGAATGACGTGCTGGGCCCGCAGATGAAGTCGGTGGGCGAGGTGATGGCGATGGGCCGCACCTTCAAGGAAGCGCTAATGAAGGCATGGCGCGCGCTGGAGACGGGCAAGAAGACTGGGGCGGAGGTGCTGGAGCCGCGTCGGCTGACGCAGATGCTGGTGACGCCGCGACCGGAGCGTCTAGGCTATATCCGGTTTGCGTTTGAGCGCGGCATGAGCGTGCGCGAAGTGGCGCGGCTGACGTCGATGGACCCCTGGTTCCTGCACCAGATTCGCGAGGTGACGCTGGCGCAGAAGAGTATTGAGCGTACACGTCCGGAAGCGATGAGAGCAGAAGAGCTGCTCCGCCTGAAGCGCTTTGGCCTGAGCGACGAGCGCATTGCGACAGAGTGGAAGCTCGAAGGCCACGAAGGCGTGAAGCGAGTGCGCGATCTGCGCGAGTCGAAGGGCATCCGGCCGGTCTACAAGCTGGTGGATACGTGTGCGGCAGAGTTTGAGTCGATGACGCCCTATCTCTACTCGACCTACGACGAAGAGGATGAGGCGCCGCCGACGGACACGCCGAAGATCATCATTCTGGGTTCGGGTCCGAACCGCATCGGGCAGGGAATCGAGTTTGACTACTGCTGCTGTCATGCCGCGTTTGCGCTGAAGGATGACGGCTACGAAACGATCATGGTCAACTGCAACCCGGAGACGGTGTCGACGGATTACGACACGAGCGACCGGCTCTACTTTGAGCCGCTCACGCTGGAAGACGTGCTGGGCGTCTACAACCATGAGGCGTCTTCGGGCGCGAAGATCGGGATGATTGTGCAGTTTGGCGGGCAGACGCCGCTGAATCTTGCCCAGCGCCTGCTTGCAGCCGGTGTGCCGATTATCGGGACGTCGCCGGAGTCGATCGACCTGGCAGAGGACCGCAAACAGTTTGGGAAGCTGCTCGAAGATCTGCAGATTCCACAGCCGGCAGGCGGCACGGCAATAAGCGTGGAAGAGGCGCTGGCTGTGGCGGAGCGCGTCGGGTATCCGGTTCTGGTGAGGCCCAGTTACGTGCTGGGCGGGCGCGCCATGGTGATTGCGTACGATGCCGAATCGGTGGCGCGGTATATGCGTGAGGCGGTGGAGTACTCGCAGGAACGGCCGGTGCTGGTGGATCACTTCCTGGAAAATGCAGTGGAGGTGGATGTCGATGCCCTGTGCGACTCAGAAGATGTGTTGATCGCGGGTATCATGCAGCACATTGAAGAGGCGGGCATTCACTCGGGTGACTCTTCCTGCGTGTTGCCAGCTGTGGATATTCGCGAGGAGACGCTGCATACGTTGCGCGAGTACACGCGCAAGCTGGCTCTGGCGCTGAAGGTCGTCGGGCTTGTCAACCTGCAGTTTGCAATCCAGCGCGATGGTGAGGGCAACGATCGCGTGTATGTCATCGAAGTGAATCCACGTGCGTCCCGTACGGTGCCGTATGTGTCAAAGGCGACGGGTGTTCCTCTGGCAAAGGTTGCCGCAAGGCTGATGACGGGCCGCAAGCTGCGCGAACTGCTGCCGGAAAAGCTTGCCGCCAGGAAGGACCTGGACACCGGTACGCATTTTTATGTGAAGTCTCCGGTATTCCCATGGTCGAAGTTTGCCGGAGTGGATACCGTGCTTGGGCCGGAGATGAAGTCAACGGGAGAAGTGATGGGGGTGGCAGAGACCTTTGGCGAGGCATTTGCCAAAGCGCAGCTCTCGGCCAGCCAGGTGCTTCCGACGACGGGGACCGCGTTCTTCAGCGTGAACGACCATGACAAGCAGGCCGCCATTGAACTGGCGCGACGGTACGTGCATCTCGGATTTCATCTGGTGGCAACCGAGGGAACCGCAAACGTGCTGGAGCATGCGGGCCTGAATGTGGAGCGCGTCTTCAAGGTGGAAGAAGGACGTCCGAACGTCGTGGATCTGATCAAGGGCGACCGGATCCAGCTCATCATCAACACCCCGCGCGGACAGGATACGTTCTTTGACGAGAAGGCGATTCGGCGCGCGGCAGTAATTGCACGCGTTCCTACAATCACAACGATTGCAGCGGCGCGCGCAGCTGCCGATGGGATTGCCGCGATGCAAGGGCACAGGGTAACGGTGAATGCGCTGCAACACCTGCATGCGGGGCGGGAACTACAATAAGACTATGCTGATTGAGGGTGTATTTGCGGCGGCGACAACGCCGTTTTATCCAGATGAACGCGTGTATTTTCGCAAACTGGAAGCGAATATTGCGCACTACTCGCGCAGTCTGCTGGCAGGGATGGTTGTCCTGGGCTCAACAGGCGAAGCGCCCGAGCTGAGCGACCAGGAGGCGTGGGATGTTCTACGCGTTGCGGCCGAAGCGGCTGCACCCGAGAAGGTCTTGATCGCAGGCGTCGGCCGCGAGAGCGTGAAAGCGACCCTGGAGACGGCCGAGGTAGCGGCGAAACATCAATACGATGTCGTTCTGGTGCGCACGCCGACGTACTATGCAGGACAGATGACCGCGGCTGCGGTCCTGACCTATTTTCGCAGCGTGGCGGATCGATTGCCTTTGCCCGTGATGCTCTACAACATTCCGCGCTGCGTGCCCTATGACATTCCCGTAGAAGTAATCGCCGAACTGGCCGAGCATCCAAACATCATTGGCATCAAGGACTCAAGCGGAGACATGGCGCGTATGAAAGCCACGCTGGCCGCGACGCGAGAGGCGCGGCGCCGCACGGTGACAGTGACGCCGGTCTTTGAAGCCGTAACTGCGCGGATGTTGCGAGCGGATACCGCACTGGAGCCGGCAACATTCGTTTCTGCGGAAGACCTTGCAGGAGGAGCCGCCGTGGAGACAGCCCCACCGGTAGTGCCGATGAAGACCCGCAGCAAGGAAGTAGGCTTCCAGGTGCTGACTGGATCAGCAGGGGACATGCTGGAGTCGCTTGAACTCGGTGCTTCAGGAGCGATTCTGGGCTTTGCCGCGTGTGCACCGCAGGCATGCCAGGAAGTGTACCTGGCATGGAAGGACCATGATCTGAAACTGGCCGCCGAGAAGCAGCAAAGGATTGTGAAGGCCAATGCGCGCATCACGGGGGCACTGGGGATTGCCGGAATCAAATACTCCTGCGACTACAACGGATATTGGGGTGGGCGGCCCAGGCTGCCGTTGCTCCCGCTGAAAACAGAGGAAAAGCGGGAAGTTGAGGCGTTGCTTGAAGGAATCCGGAATTAGCGCATCGTCTCAAGTGGTGGCGTGGCGAATATGGTGGGCAGTGAGGGACTCGAACCCCCGACTTCCTGCTTGTAAGGCAGGCGCTCTAACCAGCTGAGCTAACCGCCCATGGGCTCGCGGATACGCCACTCGGCCTGCATTCATCATATCAGTGGGCGACCGTATGGATCGAAGAGAAGGGTAGACCAGGCCGGTGAGACGACTGATTGTCAATGCGGATGACTTCGGGCTTACCGCGGGAGTCAATCGCGCAATCATCGAATTGCATCGCGCAGGTGTCTTGACATCCGCAACGCTGATGGCGAACGCGGCGGCGACTTCAGAGGCCATTGAGCTGGCGCGTTCAACGCCGACGCTGGGTGTCGGGTGCCATGTCGTGCTGGTGGATGGCGTGCCAGTTCTGGACGGCGGGCAACAATCCTCCCTGATCGACCGCAAGACTGGACAGCTCTATCGCACATTAGGTCAATTTCTACCTCGCTTACTTGCGGGCGGGATTCGCAGCGGCGACATCGAGGCGGAAGCGTACGCGCAGATTGCGCGGTTACAGGAGTTTGGTGTGCGCGTGACGCACGTCGATACGCACAAGCATACGCACATGTTTCCGGCAGTGCTGCGGCCGCTTCTGCGTGCCGCGCGTGCGTGCAATGTGCGCGTCGTGCGCAATCCCTTCGAGCCGGAGTGGAGCGTGCAGGCTACGCCGGGTGCTCCGGCGGTGCGGAAATGGGAAGTAGGCTTGCTGCGCAGACTGGAGCCCGCATTCCGGCGCATTGTGCGCGAGGAAGGATTTGCAACGACGGACGGAGCGATGGGCGTGTTGGCCACGGGTACGCTGGATACAAGCGCAGTGACATCCCTCGCTACAGCGATGCCGGAGGGAACATTCGAGCTGGTGACGCATCCCGGATACAACGATGCTGATCTTGCCCATGCGCATACGCGCCTTCTGGCATCACGGGAGACAGAGCGGGCCGCGTTGAGTGCACTCAAGGGAAGGGCAGGATTGAGTATGGCTTCCTTTGCGGCGTTCGACGAGCATCCTGTTAAGATTTTCTGAGCCGGGCAGAAGGGTGCGTCTCCCAGGAACGGACCACCTGCCCTTCGGCGCTCAGTTTTGTTTGAGAAGAAGGATCCATGCGGATTGGAATCACGTGCTACCCCACCTACGGCGGTTCAGGAGTGGTGGCGACGGAGCTGGGCATCGAACTTGCAGCGGCGGGGCATGAGGTTCATTTCATCTCCTACTCGCAGCCGTTCCGGTTGAATGGTCGCAACGAAGGGGTCTTCTATCACGAGGTTCCCGTTTCCAACTATCCATTGTTTGAGTTTCCTCCCTACGATCTGGCGCTCGCCTCGCGCATGGCAGAGGTGGCCGAATTCAATGACCTGGATCTGTTGCATGTCCACTATGCGATCCCTCATTCGGTGAGCGCACTGCTCGCACGGCAGATGCTCGCGAGCCGGGGTCGGCGGCTGCCATTTGTGACGACCTTGCACGGGACAGATATCACGCTTGTCGGCCTGGATCGAAGCTATCTGTCCATTACGCAATACGCAATTCAGGAGAGCGATGGCGTGACAAGCATATCGAGCTACCTGAAAGAGAAGACGCTTGAGGACTTTGGCATTACGCGCGGAATTGAAGTGATTCCAAACTTCGTGAACTGCGACGTGTACACGCCATTTACCGATGAGGCCGTGCGCTCAGAGGCGCGAAAGCGATTCGCAAAAGACGGAGAAGCGATTCTCATCCACCTGTCGAATTTCAGGCCTGTGAAGCGTGTGGTGGACGTGGTGAAGATCTTCTCGCGCGTTGTACGAGAAGTGCCGGCACAATTGGTGCTCGTGGGCGACGGTCCCGACCGGTCTGCTGCCGAGTGGCTGGCGCACGAGCTGGGAATCCACGATCGCATTCATTTTCTGGGCAAGCAGGAACGTGTGAATGAGCTGCTCGCTATGGCAGATCTCATGGTGATGCCCAGCGAGTTGGAATCCTTTGGACTGGCGGCGCTGGAAGCGATGGCCTGCAAGGTGCCTGCAATCGCAACCCGCGTGGGCGGTGTGCCTGAGCTGATCGATGATGGAGTGACTGGACTGCTCTTTCCCGTGGCAGCGCTGGATGCAATGGCCGCGGGCATCGTGGCGCTTCTGCAAAATCGCGATCGGCTGGAAACGATGCGGGATGCTGCTCGCAAGACGGCACGGACGCGATTCTGCGCCACGAAGATTGTGCCGCGCTATGTTCAGTACTACGAGACGATCCTGGCGCAAACCAGCTAAGCCGGATCGGACTCCCAGACGGGAGCAAAGCCAAGACTTTGCCAGAAGTCTGTCACGACGCGAAGGGTGTCGCTCGCGGTGTGATCGGTTTTGCGCAGGAGCAGCGCAGCTCCCGCGGGGTGCGTGGCCGACTCAGAGGTAAATTCAAACGCGCTGGAAGCGATGGCGACGCAGCGGTCGGCGCGGTACGTACAGCCTGCGAGATCTTTGATCGACAGATGCGTGGTGGGCGTGGCCAGGATGGTGCGCGGCGGAGCCATGCGATCGAGGAGCCACAGGATTTCGAGCTTCGATTCGAGTTCGTCAGGGACGCAATCGATTGCCAGGTCTGCTTCACGCACGGCATCTTCGACGGTTTGAACAAAGGTGACCGCGGGCAATGCTTCGGCGCTGAGCTCAAGGCGAAGCGCTTCCTGTGCATGGCGCAGATTGACCGGCATGACATCTTCCAGCAGCACTCGATAGCCCGCGCGCGCAGCCGCAAGAGCCAGCCAGCGGCCCAGTGGCCCTGCTCCAATGATGGCGAGTGTGATGGGCAAGGGATTATCGGGAGGTAAGCGCCTGAAGCACATCATTGGCGCTGGGGCGAGCCTGCTCGAGATGCTCCGCAACACGCGCGCGCTCTTCCGCGGAGAGACCTGGAGCGGCGGCAAGGAGGCGTCGCAGCGTGACTGCAACATCGTCAATATAGTTCATCAGGCGGATGGCTTCTCCGGAGAGGGGCATGGTCGGGTTCCTTCAATGAATTAGATGTCTTGACTCATTGTAGGGGCTGGGCCAGAGGTGCGGAAAGCCCGCACCTCGGCTGGAAGCGCGAGACGTGAATGCTCGTCTCGCTGATCGCTGGCTTCCCGCGGACATTACCAGGGAAGGGGCTTGCCCATGTGAAAGAAACCGCCGGTCGGACCGTCGTCGGGCAAAGTGGCAAGCGCGACACTCGTCTTGCTTCCGTCTGCGAGCTCCATGGGCGCCTGCTCGCCGCCCATATCCGTTTTGACCCAGCCAGGATGCGCCGAGTTGACCTTGATGTTGGAGTTGCGGAGCTCGTAGGCAAGGTGAATGGTGAAGGCATTCAACGCGGTCTTCGAGGCGTCGTAGGCGAAGGACTTTGCATCGTAGATGGGCGAGCCGGGCTCGGCGTGAAGCTTGAGCGAGCCCAGAATGCTGGAGAGGTTGACGATGCGCGCCGCGGGGCTCTTTTTGAGCAGGGGCAGCAGCGTCTGGGTGAGAGCGACCTGCGCAAAGAAGTTCGTCTCAAAGACTTTGCGCAGAACGTCCGACGGAGCTTCGCAGGCCGTGTGTTCGGCGCCGACTGGCGGAAAGCCACCGGCTGCGATGCCGGCGTTGTTGACGAGGATGTCGAGGCGGCCATGCCGGGAGTTGAAGTAATCGAATGCGGCTTTGTGATGGGATGCGTCGGTCACGTCGAACGGAAGCATTTCAGCCGTGGCGCCCGCCTGACGCAGCTCGTGGAGAGCCTGCTCCCCTTGCTTGGGATCACGCGAGCCGATGACGACCGCCACTCCCGCGTTGTGGAGGTCAAGAGCGGTCTGGAAGCCGATGCCGCGGTTTCCGCCTGTGACGAAGGCAATTTTGCTGGACATGGGAAATCTGTCTCCTGTGCTGCATTGGATTCACGAGCGCGGCAGAAGGGTGCAGCGAATGGCGGCGCGGCGCTCGGGCAGGATTCGCGGTAGAATGGCGCACGGTTCTTGCATAGGAGAGAAGCGATGCGCAGGATTTGGATTGCGGTTTGCGGGGCATTGATTGCCCTTGGAATGGGAATGCCCGTGACAGCGCAAGGCGCGCCGCCGCAGGGCAAGGCCGACCAGCCCTACACGGTGGAGTACTACTACAAAGTGCAGTGGGGGCATCAGCAGGAGTTTCTGGATTTATTTCTGAAGAACCACTATCCCCTGCTGCGCCGGATGGAGACGACGGGTAGAATGCTGTCGGTCAAGATTGAGTCACCTGCGTACCACACGACAGAAGACGGGCGATGGGATTACCGGGTGACGATCCGCTTCAGGAATTCAACCGTGGCGACGACGGCGAATCCCGATGAGGAGGCCATGATCAAGGAATTGTGGCCAGATCAGGCGACATACAAGAGGGAAGAGCAGCGGCGATTTGAGATATTGCTCGCGCACTGGGATTTGCCGGTAACGGATATTACGCCGCTGGCGCCATAGGGCGCCCGACAGCTTCACGGCGATGGGCGCGAATCAAATAGCTAGTGCGGCGGCAGCGGATAGACGGGATACGCCGGGCGTTGAATCCAGCGAATCAGGGCGATGATTCCGAAGATCAGCGCGGCAAGGATGCCCAGCGGGATCAGCAGTAAAAAGAACGGCTGAATGACCCGATTGCCGGCGACGGATGAGGTTTCCGCGGCACGCATGTCGCCAAACATGATGACGGCATCATTGCCGATAGAGGAGTTGTCTCCCAGGCGAGTGGTGCCGAAGAAATTCACGACGTCGTGGCCGATGTGGACGTTTGTACCCACGTGAACATCGCCAAAGAAGGTGACGATGTCGTGTTTGGCTTCGCCGTCGATCTGCGTGCTGCCAAAGAAGACGACGAGATCGTGTTCCGCAATGCCCTCTACCTTGACGGAGCAGAAAAAGCAGACCGCGTCATGGATAGACTGGCCCTGCGGCACGACGATATCGCTGCCGAACTGGACCACGTCGCGGCTCGCATGGGCGCGAGCAGGGAACACCAGGATGGCCGCTCCAAAGAGTGCGATTGCAATGCCAAGCTTGTGTATCATTCCGCCTCCTTGCCCCGATACGCAAAACGGTGTGTGCTGGTTCCCGCGATGGACGAATATCGCTGGAATTTGGCGCCTTGATCGCGTGCCTGCGCGCCTCGGCACGTAGTTTACGCCATGGGTGCGCTTTCAGATGTACCGGAGCTTGTCAGCAATCTCGGCGGCGTCAGCAGGCGAGTCCAGTCCGCCGGGGAATCGACCAGGACATCGGGGGGCAGCGAGGTCAGGCTCTCCGGAGAAAGGCCGAAAGTGCAACCCACCGACCACGCACCCGCATTCCGCGCCGTTTCAACATCGACCTGACTGTCGCCGATCATGACGGTCTCCTCAGGCAGCGCACTCGCCTCCTGCATCAGGGCGAAGAGGCCTTCCGGATCAGGTTTCTTGGTGGTAAAGCTGTTGCCGCCATAAATATTGATGAAATACGGCGCAAGGTCCAGCGCCTCGCAAATGGCGCGTGCCGGACGCACAGGCTTGTTGGTGAGCACAGCCATGGCGCGAGACGCTGCGCCTGGCGCCTCGTGCATGGTGCGCAAGGCAGAGAGCGCCTCAAGGACGCCGTCGTATGCGTAGGTGAAATCGAGCTTGTGTTCGAGATAGTATTCGAGGAAAAACCTGTGCGCATCCGTCAGCAGCGCATCGTCGAGCTCATCTTTACTGGCATGGCCCATGGCGCGGCGCACCAGCATCAGCGCGCCATTCCCGATATAACGCGCGATGGTTGCATCGGGCAGATGGCGACGGCCGAAGTGCTCAAGGGTTGCGTTCACGCTGTTGCACAGGTCCTGTGCGGAGTCGATCAGCGTGCCATCGAGATCAAATACCAGCAACTTGAGCGAATCGACGGGAAGCGGGCGGAAGACGCGAACCATACCCCTTCAGTGTAAAAGCTGGAACTGCCGCGCAGTGGCGTTAGTGAATGCGGATATCTCCCGATCCGGTTTCGATGCGGACCAGCGGTCCGCCGCCGTGTATATTTGCCACCACGTGATGGCGGTTGATGGAGCCCTGCATGGCCATCTGCTGGTCGCTGCGAATGTCTCCGGAGCCGGTGGACGCATCCAGCGCAAAGCCTGCGGAGCCGGGCGTGAACTCGATGTTGCCGGAGCCGGTTTGAAGTCGCCAGGCACTGGTGGGGGTTCCACTCACGCGAATCTTGCCGGAGCCGGTGGCGGTATGAAGACCGCCGTGGATGCCTTGCAGATCAATGTCGCCCGAGCCGGTGTCTGCTTTGACATCGCCTGCGGATACCTGTGTTGCGACGATATTGCCTGAGCCGGTGCCGATGATGAATCCGCCCTGCAAACCCTCGGCGCGAATATCGCCGGATCCCGTTGACAGGTGGGCATCCTGGCCTACACCTTCGATGCGCAGGCTGCCCGAACCTGTATTTGCTTTGAGATGGGCGCTTGCGGGCGCCTGAATCTCGTAGTCAATGGAGACATGCTGGAGATCAAAGCCGTGGCCACCAATGCGGACGATGTTACCGGTCTGTTGAATCGGCGGATTGGCCGCGAC
Organism: Acidobacteriota bacterium; assembly: GCA_028873155.1. Lineage (GTDB taxonomy): Bacteria > Acidobacteriota > Terriglobia > Terriglobales > Acidobacteriaceae > Telmatobacter. The sequence goes on along the minus strand of JAGWML010000001.1, from coordinate 11,345 downwards.
TTCACTGGCTCGCTGGCCGCTTGAATCCCACCCGGAATGAACACGGCCAGAGATGTGGATCCGCTGGTCGGACCCACGCGTGATGTGGATAGTACCGGCGCCGTCGGAGACGGTCAGGTCAACGGGGCCATTCACAGTGAGAGTGCGATCAAACGTTGCTTCAGCAGCAAGCGCAGGCAGTGCGCTGAAGAGCAGGGCAAAGGCTGGAATGAACATTCGCTTCATGGCAATCCTCATCTGAAAGCTGTGACGCCGAACGACGATGGGGCGCTCACTGCTGCAGAACAACCGAGTCGCCTTCCTTGAGCCCGCTGACAATTTCTGTCACTGAGCCGTTGGAGAGGCCTACGGTGACAGCCGCTTTGCGCGTGCCATCCTTCTGGCCGCGATCGGGAACATTGACGAATGCGTTCTTCTTGTTGTCGTAGTTCACCGCATTCTCGGGTACGGTAAGCACACCTATGTGCTCGTCCAAAAGAATCTCAGCGTTGGCGGTCATGTTCGCCTTCAACTCACCCGTCGGGTTGTCAATCGAGACGCGAACTTCAAAGGTGGTCACGTTGTCCTTGGCCACGCCGAGAGGCGCAATCTTGGTCACTTTACCCTGGAAGACGCGGTCGCGGAAGCTTTCCATCTTGATCCGGGCCGGCTGGCCGAGATAGACGTGCGCGATGTCGGCTTCGTCGACCTTGCCTTTCACGTAAACCTGGGTCGTGTCGCCTTCGGTCATGATAAGCGTTGCCGTGGACCCGAGAACCAGAATCGAGCTGACCGCATCGCCAATCTCCACATCCCGCGAGAGGATGACGCCATCCATCGGCGCGAGGATGGTGGTGTAACTGAGCTGCTCTTCCAACTGTTTGAGGCTGGCCTGGCTCTGCATCACCTGCGCGCGCGCCTGTTTCAGGCGTGCGGAGTCGACGCCGATCTGTGCTTGCGCGGCATCCCGCTTATTCAGCGCCGCCAGGTAATCGCGATTTGCATTGTCGAGCGCCTGCTGGCTGACAACGCCTTCTTTCTGCATCTGCAGATTTCGATCCAGCGTAGCCTTGTACATGGGAAGGTCGGGAGCCGCAGCGTTCACCTTGTCCTGTTCGATATTGGCCTGATAGGTGACCACGTTGGCCTCGGCCGCGGCAAGCTGGGCGCGCTGGGCGTCCACCTCGGCCTGAATCTCTTCTTGATCCAGCTGAGCCAGCTCCTGGCCCTTGCGGACACGCGAGTTGATGTCGACGAGCAGCTTTTCAACGATACCGGAGGCCTTGGACTTGACCTCAACCTTGGTGATGGGCTCGATTGTTCCCGTTGCAACTACGGAGCGCGTAACATCGCCACGCTGCACCTTTGCCAGGCGATTCGGATCCACCTGAGACCCGTGAGCAAGGTGAGTGATGCCGATGGCAGCCGCCACAAGGATAAGCAATGCAGGAATACTGATCCAGATCCAGAAGCGTCTACTTTTGCGTGATGCAGCCACAGGAACCCTCCACAATCTGCCATACGCAGGGAAGGTTCGAATGGTTCCAGCCGATGGTGGCTTCGGATGAGTCCGGGGATGCTATGCTCACAGGCAAGATGCACGGTCTGCTGCTGTTGCAATGTGTATCCGTGGCGTTGCTGATTCTGGCGAATGCCTTTTTTGTGGCCGCGGAGTTTGCTCTGGTCAGTGTGCGCGAGACGCGAATTGAGCAGATGATGGCCGCTGGTATTCCCGGAGCGCGAGCCGTACGCCGGCTCCAGGATGACCTGGAAGACTTTCTGCCTGCGGTGCAACTGGGCGTGACTCTTTGCTCACTTGCTCTGGGCTGGATTGGCGAGCCACTCGCTGCGGCCTTTTTCCTCAGGATGCTGAGCTCCGTGCCGCATGCGCAGATCTACGCGCATCTGGCAGCGGTGTCCCTTGGCTTCGGACTCATCACTTATCTGCATGTCGTGGTGGGCGAACTGGTTCCCAAGTCGTTGGCATTGCGCCGCGCCGAAGCTCTTGCCGTGGCGGTGGCGCCGCCGATGTCGGTCTTCATGACCCTGGCTCGGCCTGCGGTGCGGGCGCTGCGGTACTCCGCGGCGGCAGCTCTTCGCGGATTCGATGTCCCCATTTCAGAACGAGCTTCTGTGCACTCTCCTGAGGAACTGAAGCTGATTGCGACGGCGGCCCGGCGCGTCGGATTGCTGCCTGCGTTCCAGGAGACGCTCGTGCATCGTGCGCTCGAACTGGACGATGTGCCCATCCGCGAAATTATGACGCCGCGCCAGCAGATCTTCTCATTGCCATCCAACATGCCAATCGAAGAGGCGAGCGCGCGGGTCATTGAGCATCAGCTTTCTCGCGTTCCTGTATATGACGAGAGCCGCGGCACGGAGCACATTGTTGGAGTGGTGTACGCCAAGGATCTGGCTCGCCTGATGTTTTTCAGGCCGGTGGTGCGCAGTGATCGCGGAGGGGCAGAGAAGGCAGGGTCTGCCATTGTGGATTTGCGCCTTGGGCAAGTCATGAGAGACGTGCTGGTGATGCCGGAGACGAAGAATGTCCTCGACCTGATCCAGGAGTTCCAGCGCCGCAGGCGGCAGATGGCGATTGTGGTGGATGAATTTGGCTCGACCGTCGGGCTGGTCACTGCTGAGGATGCGCTGGAGCAGTTGACAGGAGAATTGGAGGACGAATTTGACGACCTGACGAGGCCACTGCTTGGCACGGCAGGCGGGACCTTTGTGCTGGATGGCGGAGTGACCCTGCGCGATCTTGAGACGCAGATGCATTGGTCCCTGCCGCGGGACGGAGGAGTGGAAACTCTGGCTGGATTCTTCCTGATGCGGTTGGGCCACATCCCGGCCTTGGGCGAAAGCGTAGTCTACGACGGCAAAGAGCTAACCGTGATGGAGATGGACGGGCTGCGCGTGAGCAGAATCAAGGTAACCCCGCTGAAGCCGGCGGATGCGCCCGGCGGCAAAGCGGAAGTTGCCCGCGACGCGGCAAAATAGACCAAATAGTCCCTCTCAATGCCCAGAAGACGAAGATAAAGCGAATCAATTCAGGCATGCTTACCCAAAGGTGGTTACCTATGGTTCTTTTGGGTGATTGGAGGTAACCTGTCGTTGGACTACCCTTCGTGCATGGAAAATTTCCCCCGACCTGGAGCTGACATGAGAGATGAAACATATCGCGCGGCCTACGAAGAGGCGAATGCAGAGCTGAAGCAGATCCTGAATCAGCTTGACCAGCTAGAGCAGCGGAAGACCCGGCTTGAACGGGTTGCAGAGGTTTTGAAGCCGCTCGCGGCATCGGGCGGGCCGATTCAGTTTCAGGAGATGCCCGCAGTTGAAGCTCGTGAGGAAGTGCAGCAGATGAGGGAAGAGGCTCCCGCGCCTGTTCAGGAAGCTGTTGAACCTGCGGCAGCCCCGGCTCCCCCGTTCTCTGAGACGACCAACGATCCGTTCCAGCGCAGGATCAACAATGTTCTGCGGCAGGGCTTCGGCTCGGGTGACGGCCGGGAGTATTCCCGCCTGTTCAGCGGCCTCTCCCGCGGACACTAGAAGTTTGCAGCAGCGGGGATTCACCCCGCGGCGATGAAGTCGTTCAGGTTGCACGCGGTCTTTGGTGTGTCCAGAGCCCGCGTGACGAAGTAGACCTGCATACCGGAACCACCGGGTGCAGGTCTTTTTCTTTTTGCAGTGGGGGGCTTGAGCAGCCAGACCATCTGGGATTACTGCACGCTGGGATTGCTGCACGCTAGGATTGCTGCAGGGGACAGACGCGATGGAGAAGCGAATGCCTGGCCTGACGGTGGCCACGGGCCTGATGCAGCACCCATTTGACGCGCAGAATGGAGTGCGGACGAGCGGGCTGGTTGCGGGCAGGCATCTGGGCAGCGGACATCGTCACGATCGCCACGCGACGGCTTACTACGGCGTGGCGCCCTCGGTGTTTGAGGGCCTCCTCGCACGGTGGCACAGGACTTCACCTGCTGCGCCTATCGAAGAGACAACATTTGTGGATGTCGGCGCCGGAATGGGCCGCGCGCTGCTGCTTGCGGCCGAGCTGCCTTTTCGGCGTGTCGTGGGCGTGGAACTGAATTCGCGGCTGGTGCGGATTGCGAGGCGGAATGCAACCGCCTGGCGCAGGCAGGGACGCGCATGCACCCCGATTCGGATCTTTGGAGCCGATGCGGCGGAGTTCCGATTTCCGGCGCAGCCTTGTGTTGTGTTTCTCTTCAATCCATTCGGCGCCGTCGTGATGCGGCGGTTCCTGACCAATCTGCGGCGCAGATTCGCAAAACAGAAGAACGGACCGGACATCCTGTATGTGAATAACGAACAGGATGGCGTAATTGAAGCGTCGCGGGGGTGGCAACGAGTTTTCGCAGGGCGCGTACGGCGATCGCAGGCGGACGCCATCGCCGACAAGAAGATTCTGCTCGGCCAACCGGAGGCTGAATATGCCGCAGCAGGCTATGAGGATTGCTCAATCTGGAGGTGGGCGCCATCGCGCCGTTGAGGCGGTCTTGCAGAAAAGGGTTGACGGTGGGGCGGGTAACAGCGAAAGCTGAATCAGTATTGACCTTTTGAGTCATTTGCCATGTCAAACATTTTGAACTGGCAGTCTGAATCGCTTTCTGAGCCGCTGGAGAGAGACCGTGCAAGAGCCGCATCTGGTACTGGGGATTGGGGAGTTGTTGTGGGACATGTTGCCCGAGGGGGCGCGGCTTGGTGGCGCGCCAGCGAATTTCACCGTGATGTCTGGGCGGCTGGGCGATCATGCTGTGATTCTGAGCAGAATCGGGCGCGATGAGCTGGGACGCCGCGCGGTCGGGATTCTCGATCCGCTGCCTTCCGATGAAAGCTTTATCCAGGTCGATTCCGGCCATGAAACCGGCAGAGTGACAGTCTCGCTCAAGGACGGCCAGCCTGAGTACATCATCCACCAGCCTGCAGCCTGGGATGCGATGGAGCTCTCCGACGAATGGGTGCAGTTGGCGGCGCGGGCGGATGCAATCTGCTTTGGAACACTGGCGCAGCGGAGCGTCGCATCACGGCAGACCATTCAGACCTTGGCGGCGGAGACATCCTCGGCGTGTGTGCGCGTGTTTGATGTGAATCTGCGCACGCCGTTTTATACCGCCGAGGTGCTGGAGGAATCGCTGGAACTGGCCACAGTTGTGAAGATGAATGATCTCGAAGTGCCGCAGGTTCTGGGATTGCTGGGCATGACTGCGGAGGAGAGAACAGACGCCGCTGCTCTCAAAGCAGGAGCCGGGCGCCTGTTGGAAGAGTTTCCTGGGCTGCAGTTGGTGGCAATCACGCGAGGCGGGCATGGGAGCCTTCTGGTTCGTCGCGGTGAGTGGCACGAACATCCGGGCGTACAGATCAAGGTGGCTGATACGATTGGCGCGGGCGATGCCTTCACCGCGGCCATGACGCACTACCTGTTGCGTGGAGCGAGTCTGCGAACCCTGAATGAGGCGGGCAACCGCTGGGGAAGCTGGGTTGCGTCACAATCGGGTGCAATGCCTGAACTGGCAAACGCCGCCCGGGCGGCCATCACTGCGGCGATCGAAGGATAAGTGACATGGGCCGGTGGATGTTCGGGAGCAAGGCGCTTGGGTTCATTTTGTTTGGAATGGCGCTTTGGACAGACGGGAGCGGCAGTGTGTCCGCGCAGAACAGCAGCAATCCGGCGCCGGTCATTCCAGCCGTCGACATTGGCGGCAGCACAGTGGCGCCGGTGGGAAGGGGTACATCGGTCAGCGCTCCGCAGGAGCCCGCTGCGCGCATTGCGCCACTTCCGCACGGGGAAGGCGCGCGGCGGATGGGCGCGCGTTTGCGAACCATCTTTGCGAACTACGACTGGAAGGCAGATCCGAACAAGCCGTTTGAGCGGGTGGCATATCTCGAATTGCTGCTGACGCGGCCTCTCTCTTTGCGCGATGAGGTGACAGTCCGCATGGAACTGGCGAATGAGCAACTGCGGGCAGGCAGAAGCGCCGGCGCTGTGGAAACGATGACAAAGTTGATGCGCGATTTGGAGCCGCAGGAGAAGTCACTGGACCGGTCCTTGATGGTGCGCCTGCATGAACTGCTGGCGCTCAGCTATCTACGGCTCGGGGAGCAGGAGAATTGCATCGGCATGCATAACGCTTTGTCGTGCAATTTTCCTTTGCGCGGCGGCGGTCTGCATACAAAGAAGCAAGGCGCGGAAGGCGCGGTGCGTGAGTACACCATTGCGCTGGAATTGAATCCAGAAAGCCAGATCGACAGGTGGCTGTTGAATCTCGCGTACATGCAGTTGGGCCGGTACCCGCAGGATGTGCCGAAGAAATGGCTGGCCGATCCTGCGCTCTTCAAGTCGGATGCAGACATCGGCTATTTCCCCGACGTGGCCGGGCTTGCAGGGGTCGATGCCTTTCAGCGGTCGGGTGGACTGATTGTGGAGGATTTGGACGGCGATGGGCTCTTGGACATTCTCATGTCGTCGTCCGGCCCTTTGGATCCCATGCACTTTTTTCACAACAACGGGGACGGAACCTTCAGCGATCGTACCGCGGCTGCCGGACTGGGCAGTGAGCTTGGCGGGCTGAACATGGTGCTGACCGATTACAACAATGATGGCTGCGCGGATGTCATGGTGCTGCGCGGCGGCTGGTGGGACGTCTTCGGGGAGTACCCGATGTCGCTGCTGCGCAACAACTGCGACGGGACGTTTGACGATGTGACGGAGGAGTCCGGTCTGCTGGTGAATGGTCCGGGCCAGACGGCAGCGTGGGCAGACTATGACGGCGACGGCTGGCTGGATGTTTTTGTCGGCCACGAGTCCAGGCCGGGGGAGCAATTTGTGTCCCAGCTCTTCCACAACAATCACGATGGCACTTTCAGCGAAGTAGAGGCCGCGCAGGCCATAGGGTCGGCAGTTGCGGGAGTGCCCGGCGCAAATCTCGGCTTCGTGAAGGGCGTGGCGTGGGGCGACTACAACAACGATGGACGGCCGGATTTGTATGTATCCACCATGTACGGACAGAGCTATCTGTTTCGAAACGATGGGCCCGCGGACCAGGCACATCCGGATGCTGCGCGATGGAAGTTTACCGATGTGACGGAGCAGGCAGGGCTGGGAGGGAAACGCTACACCTTCCCCACTTGGTTTTTTGATTACAACAACGATGGATGGCTGGACATCTTCGCGGGTGGCTACTCGACCACGTCGATGGAGGACGTGGGCGCATTTGAGATGGGCAAGCCTCACCATGCTTCGGTGTCTCACCTGTTTCGGAATAACCACGACGGGACTTTCACGGATCTTCCACGAGCGGCTGGGCTGGACCGCGCGATCGCGGTGATGGGCGCGAACTTTGGCGATCTGGAGAATGATGGCTGGCTGGATGTGTATCTCGGCCTCGGCGATCCTTCATTTGAAGCGCTGCTGCCCAAGCGGATGTTTCGCAACGATGAAGGGCGGCGCTTTCAGGATGTGACCACCTCGGGCGGATTTGGCAATCTGCAAAAAGGGCACGCGATTGTCTTTGCCGATCTGGAGGGCAACGGCAACGAGGACGTACTCGAGGAGTTGGGTGGCGCATACCCAGGGGACGGATTTCATGCGGCTCTCTACAAGAATCCGGGACATGGAAATCACTGGGTGACGCTGGTTCTCGAGGGAGTGCGAACGAATCGGCCTGGGTATGGTGCGCGCATTCGCGTGGAGACGGAAGAGGATGGACGGGTGCGGTCGGTGTATCGGGCTGTGGGTTCGGTTTCGAGCTTTGGGGCGAATCCAATGCGCCAGCACATCGGCGTGGGCAAAGCCGCATCCATTCGCGCGATCGAGGTGTGGTGGCCGGTTTCGGGGCGCCATCAGCGGTTTCTCAACGTGGCAACGGATCGCACGTACCGCGTACGCGAGGATGCCGAAAGGCTGGAGCCTGTTCCTGTGAAGTCGTTTGAGATTGGCAAGTCGGTGATCGCACCGCAGCATCAGCACCATGAATAAGGCAGAGCATGCCGAAAGGGAAGTGAATGGCAACGCCACGCGACACAACGAGTAAGCTCAGTCCTCCGCCGGCGGCCGAGGGCGGCCGCCAGATTGCAAAGCATCGCAGAGTCTTTGAGCACCTCTTGAAGAGTATTCAATCGGGCCAGTTGAAGCCCGGCGATCGCCTTCCAAGTGAGGCAGAACTGGGGCGAATGTTTGAGGCCTCTCGCATCACCGTGGCCAAGGCGGTGCTCGATCTGCAGCGCATGGGACTGGTGACACGGCGACCCGGCGCGGGCACGCACGTTCAAAAGGTGCAGCAGGCTGCGGGACGAACATTTGGATTGTTGATTCCAGAGCTGGGGCTGACCGAAATCTTTGAGCCGATTTGCCATGGCATGATGCGTTCGCCCTTTGCGAGGCCAGATGCGCTGCTTTGGGGCAATTCGTCCAGCTCGGTGCGGGAGACGGCGAAGGAAGCCGAGCAACTGGTGCACTCCTTCATTGTGCAGAAGGTGGCAGGAGTATTCTTCGCTCCGCTGGAATTGACGCGGGAAAAGGAGGCCGTGAACCGGCGCATCGCGCGCGCGCTGGAGCGAGCGCAGATTCCGGTGGTTTTGCTGGATCGCTGCTACATGCCGTATCCGGAGCGTTCCGCGCATGATCTGGTGGGCGTGGATAACCGGAGAGCCGGTTTTGTGGCGACTTCTCATCTGCTCGCGCAAAAGGTGCGCCGGTTGGTGTTCCTGGGCGAACCAGATACGGCGAACACAGTGGATGCGCGCATCACTGGCTTCTATGAGGCGCTGCGTTCGTCTGGAATATCAGCGGAGCGGGATGCGGTGTGGCGCGGCAGCCCGCAGGATGAGGGCTTTGTGAAGCGCATGCTCGATGTGGCGCGCCCGGAGGGAATTGTTTGCGCCAACGACCTGACAGCAGCGCGGCTGATGCAGCTTCTGCTCGGGCTTGGCGTTCGCATTCCGGAAGAGATTCGGATTGTGGGCATGGATGATGTAAAGTATGCGAGCCTGTTGCCTGTGCCGCTGACCACAATTCATCAGGATTGCGCAGGCATCGGAGCGGTTGCCATGGCGACCATGCTGGAGCGGCTCGAGCATCCTGAACTTCCGGTGCGCGACGTGCTCGTGCCCACGCGGCTCGTGGTGCGGCGCAGTTGCGGAGCGCATCTGAATCCAGAGTCGGTAGATGCGTGAGATTGGGTGAGCAACAAAAGGGGAAAGCGGTGAGACAGTGATTGTGAACCTGGCGCGGCGCGCGCACGACCACAATTGGGAGCTGGATCCGATCACGCGTTCGCTGCTCGATACGGACTTCTACAAGCTGCTGATGCTTCAGTTCATCTGGAAGCACTTTGGGAAGACGCGCGCCAGCTTTACCTTGATGAATCGGACGCGCGAGATTCCGTTGGGTGAAGTCGTTCGGATTGAGGAACTGCGCGAGCAACTGGAGTCGACGCGCAAGCTGCGCTTTCACAAGTCCGAGCTGATCTGGCTGGCGGGTAATACGTTTTATGGCCGTCGCGGAATGTTTGAGCCTGCATTCCTGAACTGGCTCGATCAGGATTTCCGGCTGTCGGAGTTTGAGCTTGCGGTCGAGGATGGGCAGATTGCGTTGCGCTTCGATGGGCTCTGGACAGAGACGACATTATGGGAGATCTACGCACTCTCAGCCGTCGATGAGCTGAAGAGCAGGGCAAGCCTGAAGCAACTGAGTGAATTTGAGATCGACATTCTGTATGCGCGAGCGAAGACGCGCCTTTGGGAGAAAATGGAGCGGCTGCGCGGCGTGCCGGGGTTGAACGTGAGCGATTTCGGAACGCGGCGGCGGCACAGCTTTCTGTGGCACGAGTATGTTGTGAAGGCGATGAGCGACGTGCTTGAAGAGAGCTTCGCAGGCAGCTCGAATACCTACCTTGCTTACAAGCACGATCTCGAAGCAATTGGCACCAATGCCCATGAGCTGCCGATGGCGATGGCTGCACTGGCGGATACCGAGGAGGAATTGAAGCAAGCTCAATACCGGATGCTGGAGCTGTGGCAGCAGACCTACCAGGGTGAGTTGCTCATTTTGCTTCCTGATACATACGGGACCACGCAGTTTCTTCGGAATGCTCCCGATTGGGTTGCCGATTGGACCGGGCAGAGGATTGACAGCAAGGACCCGTATCTTGCGGGCGACGAGTACATCGCCTGGCTTCAGGAGCGAGGCCGGGATCCCCGTCAGAAGCGGCTGATTGCTTCCGATGCGCTCGATGTAGACGCGATCCTTGGTTTGCATGCGTATTTTGGGGGAAGAATCGCGGAAGGACTCGACAGAGCTGAGTTTCGACGTGCTGGCGACTTTAGGGATGCGAAGAAGTGGAAGCGTGAGCCAAGGATTCGATTCAGCGCCGGTTGGGGCACCTATCTGACGAATGACTTCCGGAACTGCAATCCACGGGGAGATGAGAGCTTCGACCCGGTCAGCCTGGTGTGCAAGCTCTCAGCCGTGGACGGACGGCCTGCTGTGAAGCTTTCCGATAATTACGCGAAGGCGATGGGGCCGGCAGCGGAGATTGAGCGCTATCGGAGGCTCTTTGGACTAGAAGGCATCGCGAATGTTCCCGTGGCCGTTTAACGGTCTCGGACCTCCCGCGTTGATTGATCCAATCAGCCCATTGACCGGCTGCGGCTTGGAAGCCTGAGAGAGCGGCGGCACCGGCTTACGCTTGGTGCGCAGATAGGCCACAATCTGCGCGACCTGCTGATCGGTCAGCGAGTCGGAGAATGGCGGCATCTTCTGGCCACCATTCAGAATCTGATCGGTCATCTTTGCGGGTGTCCACTTCTTGTCTTTGGGCAGGCTGCTGAGCGACGGGCCTTTCTTCCCGCCAACACCCGCAGGTCCGTGGCAATGGGCACACCCTTTATCGCGAAACAGAACCGCACCCGCCTTCGCCTCCGCCTTCTTTTTTGAGCCCCAGAGCGCATGGGCTGGCTTTGCTGGAAGGCAGAGCAAGGTAAAAAGAAATGCCGAAACCACAAGTGAATGCTTAGGGGAAGTCACGCATTTATTTTCGCATTATGCCGGCTCGCGGGGTTCCAACTAAAGGTGGAGACAGGGCTGTAAGCTGGCATCAGGCAAATGACGAGCGATACCCATCTCTACGCACACGCGCTGCGAGCTGAGCTATCTGCCCGAAGCAGAGAGTGGGCTCGCGGACGGCCGCACGTTGATAGCTACGGAAGCGAACCCGTCACACTGTTTGTGCCGGAGGACGGCCAGCACGGGAATTTCTTTGACGCCTCGTACGCAGCGATCCTGGAGCGGCCGGCATGGCGGCGTCGCCTGAATAAGGTCCACACAGGCGCTCGATCACTTCCGG
>JAGWML010000101.1 GCA_028873155.1 Acidobacteriota bacterium | reverse complement strand
AGCGAGCATCTCCTTCAACTGATCGTCAAACTCAGCCGGTGTGAAGGGCTTGGCCGACTTGCGCAGGCGCTCGATGTCGTAGAACGCACGCTTCTGCGTGTGAAAAATGTGAACGACAAAATCGACGTAATCGAGCAGAATCCACTCGGCCTGCCGCCGGCCTTCAACGGAGTTCGGCATGATGCCGAACTGGCGCTTGAGCCGGAACTCGATCTCATCGGCGATGGCGACGGCTTGGCGGTCATTCAGCGCTGAGGTGATGAGAAAGAAATCCGCAAGCCCGGAGTCCATGGGATCGAGTTCGAGGATTCTGGTGTCTTCGCCTTTTTTGTCTTCGCAGGCCTTGGCGGCTGCTTGTACGAGGATTCGTATGGCTTCGTGTGTGCTGGGTTCGGTCATTCGTGAATATAGCTCTCCAACGCTCATCGTAGCTGCTGAGTGGGCGGCTCGCAAGTGAAGGCATCGCGATACAAGCCATGCAGGCGGATGTACTCGGCCACCTGTGGCGTCAGGAACTCGGCAGGTGCGGATGCGCCGCGTTCGAGCGCCTCGCGGATTTGGGACGCGCTGATGTCCACGTAAAGATCGGGCAGCAGGTACAGCGGGGCAGTGTCGCCATGCGGGTGGCTCACCTGGAATACGCGCACTATGCCCGTGTCGATGGACTCGGGAACATGGGACGCCTGCGAAAGGACGAGGCCGGGCGGAAGGCAGGCGGAGAGGTCGTCGAGCTTCTGGCCGGGGCGTGCAGCGACGATGAGCGGGGCGACGAATGGGATTTCTGCGCCGCGATGCCAGTGCCGAAGGCTGCGAAAGGAGTCGGCGCCGATGAGGCAGAGGAGCGTTGCGTTTGCAGGCTGTGTGGCGCGCAGCCGACGCAGGGTCTCGATTGTGTAGTGCGGCGTGTCGTGCTGCTCCGCGCTGGGAGCGTCTTCGAGAGAGATGGCAAAGGCTGGATCGTCCGCGATGCACAGGCGCGTCATGGCGAGGCGGTCGTTGAAGCTGGCGCTGGCGCCGTGCGGTTTGAGGGGTTGTGCCCCGACGGGCGCAAAGAGGACCTGGTCGAGTTGGAGGCCAGCATGCGCTGCGCGCGCGATGGCGAGATGGCCCTTGTGCGGTGGGTCAAAGCTGCCGCCGAAGAAGGCGATTCGCTGAGGCTGTGCAGGGCCAGAGTGCATGGCCTGATGGTAATGCGTTAGCATCGACTTCGTGATGCGATATCTGATTCTGGTTTTGGGAATCGCGGGTGCGGTTGTGTCCGGCCTGGCGCTGCAGGTGCACTATTCAACGGCGACAGAGCCGTGCTCCATCAACGCGCATTGGGACTGCGGCGTTGTGAACCACAGCCCATTCGCTGTGCTGCACGGGGTGCCTGTGGCGGCGATTGGAATTGCAGGCTATTTGATGATTGCGGCGCTGGGCTTCTTCCGGCAGCGGTTCGCATTGATGCTGGCGGTGATTGCAGCATTCTGTTTTGCGCTACGGTTGACCTTCATCGAGGAACTTGTGCTGGAGGTCTGGTGCCTTTATTGCGTGATCTCGCAGACAATCATTGCGCTGCTGCTCGTGCTGAGCGTTGGCTGGGTTGCGGCGGAGTACAGACGGCTGCGCTCCGGACTTCCGTCGAGCGTATCGTAGAGCACAATCGGAGAGCGCGATCGAACAGCTACTCCTCGCGCGCGGATTCGTCGACGATTTCAATGACGGCCTTCTCGACGAGCTCGGCGACCGATTCGATGCCAGCCGCTGGAAAGAAGTCTTTCATCACGCTGGGCAGCATCGTTTCGATCTGCGTTGCTCCGTTGACGGCGTAGACAACGATGGGGCAGGGAAGCATGAGGGCAGTACCGATATCCTTCTGCAACACCTCGTGCGCGTATTTGGAATTACAGATTTCAACAATCTGCAACGGCTCCCGGTGAAATCCCTTTTCGGCCAGCGTCTGCGCCACGTCGTGAATGTGAAGGACGCGAAATCCCCTCGCCGCTGTGGCACGCTCGACGGACTGGACCGCTTCCGGCACTGACTTTGCGGACTTGACCGTATATCGGAAGGCTTTCATGGATGGATCCCTCTGTTCGTTCAAAGCAATGCTGGCACCGATGGGACAGGTGCTTGAAGATCCCATGGAGGCCACATGATTCGACTCGCACACGACTGAAATAGCACCCGCCGCTGGAAAGTGAAAGTCGGAGCGTGGAGTGATGCGTCGCGGTCATCACGCGATGTTGGATGCGGTTGGCCGAGCGCTTGATGCCGCCGGCGCAAGCTTTGGATTTCATGGCAAAAGCGAAGACGTGGCGAATTCGACCAGACGAAGACGTGCTCGCCTTCTGTGGGAACGAAAAACATTGGAGGGGGGGGAGGGGGTATTTATCTCAGGGCGATGTCGGATGGACCGGAGACAGATCGAGTTGGATGAGAATTGCGGCATGATTCTATTGTGCGCTTTTGGGGGAAATAGACTGCAAAACGACGCGGGGAAAATTGCGAATGGAATGAGTGAGTTAGAGAATAGTTTGGCGGGGAGGGCTTGACGGCAGTTTCCAGCCGCTGGCTCCCAGCGTTGTGGCTTCGGAGTGGGGTTCCTGGATTCCCTGGTCCCAGAATGGCAACCCTGGGGCACGAGGCCGCTCGCGCGTGGCCGCTTAGGCGCCTTTACGCCCGTCAAAGGCACTCTGCGCTGCCACAATCTGACTGATATGCTTCTCTGCCCAGACGCGCAGGTCGTTCACTCGCTCGGTCAGGCGCTCGCCCAGCGCTGTCAGCGAGTACTCCACGGTCACCGGCACGGTTGCAAAGGCGCGACGCGACACCAGGCCGTTGCGCTCCAGGTCGCGCAGCGTCTGTCCCAGCATCTTCTGTGAAATCCCGGCCAGGCGCCGCTTCAGAGCATTGAATCGCACCGGCCCGTCATCCAGCGCACCCAGCACCAGAACCGCCCACTTGTCCGCAATCTGGTCCAGCACCACGCGCGTGGGGCAGCTCGGATCATAGGCATCGCCGCGCATCTCATGCTTCTTTGCGCACATGGTTTCCTCCCAGTTACCAGAGCACTAATTGGTATCTTCTTGAAACCTACTCCATTTTAGAGCCTAATGGAAGAAGAGAATAGGAATGGTATCGGAGGGGTCACTGCGATCTCCATACCATCGCAATCGAAATCGAGGGAGACTCAAGATGAAGGTCGTACTGTACGGAGCATCCGGCATGATCGGCAGCCGCATTCTCAACGAATTGCTTGCGCGGGGACACCAGGTCACAGCCGTCGTGCGCAATCCAGATAAGGTCACAGCTTCCGGCGCGATCGTCGTGAAAGGCGACATCACCGACGCCGCGAGCGTGGCCGCCACAGCCAAGGGCCAGGATGCCGCCATCAGTGCCTATGCGCCGCCTTCTGCGCAGGTCAGTCTTCTGCAGGACGCCACCCGGTCCCTGCTCGCCGGGATCGAAAAGGCGGGAGTCAAGCGGTTGCTGATGGTTGGCGGCGCGGGCAGCCTCGAGGTCGCCCCCGGTGTTCAACTCGTGGATACCCCTGAATTTCCCGCCGCGTGGAAGGCCATCGCGTTGGCGCACCGTGACGTGCTTCTAAGCCTCAAGACCTCTTCGCTCGACTGGACCTACCTGAGCCCCGCGGCCTTCATCCAGCCCGGCGAGCGCACCGGCAGCTTCCGCCTCGGCACAACGCGACTGGTCGTGGACGAGAAAGGCGAAAGCCGCATCTCGGCTGAAGACTTTGCCGTTGCCATGGTCGATGAGCTCGAAAAGCCCAGGCGCCTGCGCCAGCAGTTCACGGCAGCGTACTGAGCGCCGGCCGGTTCTCGCTATCGGAAGTGTTCCCAGCCCTGCGGCATCAGGGGTTGGGAGCCTTCGCTTGTTTGGAGTGTGATGCGCGCGCGGCCGCGGCGTGGACGTGTCATTCTTCCGATCCGCGTCACCGGAACGCCGGCAATCGTCGCCGGGATGCGCACACTTTCCGCCGCGGTAAACAGCAGCTCGTAATCCTCGCCGCCGTGCAGCACCTGAACCAGCGTTGCACCGGCATGGATAGGCAGTGCAGCCGCATCCACCTCTGCTGCAAGCCGTGATTCCTCGCAGAGGTGCGTCAGGTCGGTCGAGAGTCCGTCGCTCAGGTCAATGGCCGCTGTCGCCGCGCCGTGCCGCACGAGCCACTGACCCTGCCGCAGGCGCGGCTGGGGATATAAATGTGGCTGCAGCGATGTGCGCAGGCCCGCCGGAATCCGGCCCGCGGCAATCGCCTTGCGCCTGGTCTCCGGCTGCCGACTCAGCAATTCCAACCCAGCTGCCGCGCCTCCCAACTTGCCGGTCACATACAACGCATCGCCCACCCTCGCGCCACTGCGCAGCAGCGCTTTGCCCCGTGGCGCTGCGCCTACGAGCACAATATCCGCGAGGGCGAGCGGCGACTCGGCGAGATCGCCACCCGCCAACGGCGTCTGATGCGCACGCGCCAGTTCCAGCATTCCATCGAGGAACCGATCTACCCAGGCTCTCTGGCCGCGCTTGCCGCGGGTCCGATCTGCCGGGAGTCCCAGCGAGAGAAAAGCCGCTACGGGTCGCGCCCCCATGGCCGCCACGTCGCTCAGTCCGCGCGCCATCACACGGTGTCCGATCGCCTCGGGCGGATGCCAGTCCAGGCGGAAGTGACGCCCGGCGATCGAAAGATCGGTTGTGAGGCAGAACTCCTCGCCGGGCCGCGGAAGCAAGAGCGCGCAATCGTCCCCAATGCCCAGACGCAGTTCACGGCTGCGCGGGCGGCCCGCGCGCAGCCGGATCGCCTCGAGAATGGCGCGCTCGGCGCGCTGCCCGCTGCTGCCGATCTGTGCCCCGCGTCTCTGCATCTTATAGATCTTAAGATAGTTTTCAACCGATGTGCTCATCTGCGTCCTCGCTGAGCGGCCGCGAATCCCAAAATGGGAGAGAAGGTCATGTGACCTGCGGCAGATTTCCAGATTACTTTCGTTGACCCCCCGTCTACTGTTTGTTACCCTTTGAAGAACGTTCTACGACGGGTGCCCTTTCGAGGCCCTGCATTGATATCAGGGCTCATCAGTGAGCCTGTACGCACTTTTCATTGCTCTGCTCGACGATTGCGAATTGCAGCCTTCCCCGGTTGCGGTTGCTGGGATGGATGAGGTTCATGCTGCGGAAACGCTATTACATTCTTTTTGTCTCGAGGGATGAAGACGGGCGTGTGCGCAAGATTCCCCTCCCTCTTCACTACGCCTACGGCTTTGTTGCCGCGGCGGTGATTGGCACGTTCACCATCGTAGGACTCGCAGGGTCTTACACACGCATGCTGCTGAAGACCGAGAGCTTCAACCAGGTGCGCCAGGACCGCGAGACGCTACGCAAGAACTATCAGCACATGGCGCAGGTTGCGCATGACCGCGACGTGCAGGTCGCCTCGCTGGGCGCTCTTGCCAACGAGGTGACAGCGCTCTACGGGCTGCGTCAAAACAAGCTTCTGAGCGGACGGCAGGCTGCCAGCTCAGCGCCAACTCCGGCTACGCTTGCCGCCAAAGACGATCTGAGCCAGCAGGATGTGACGCTGACGCTCGACCAGTTCTACGCGCTGCGCGCGCAGGCAATGTCGGGCCGCGTGACGCGCGCTCTCGAGGGCGGTTTGAGCGCCGGCTTCAGCGGCGACTGGACACAACTGGCGGATGCGCCGTCGCTCTGGCCGATTGAAGGTCCCGTGACCTCCAGCTTCGGTGAACGCGAAGATCCTCTCAACGGCGAAGGCGCTTTCCATCCTGGGATTGATATCTCCGCTCCGTGGGGCACTCCAGTGCGCGCCACGGGCGATGGAGAAGTGACGGGCGCTTCCATGGGCTCGGGCTACGGCCGCCAGGTGGTGCTCAATCACGGACACGACCTCATCACCGTCTATGCGCACATGTCTTCGGTTGCGGTGCTGCCGGGCCAGCACGTCAGCCGCGGGCAGATCGTCGGCTACGTGGGCCAGACGGGCCGCTCGACCGGTCCGCACCTGCACTACGAGGTGCGCGTCCACAATGTGCCGGTCAATCCGCACAAGTATCTGCGCACGACCTATGAAGAGGCCGCGATCGAGGGCCAGACCGGCTCAGGAAGCACGGTCGCAAGCCGCTAGGTTCGAATTGAAGGCCAGAAACAAAACGGCCCCGCTGAGGGGCCGTTTTTCTTGCTCAAATGACGAGGGGGCATTCGGGTTCAATTAGATCGCGGCACAACCAGAGCGACGCCGCCAGAAGCTTTCAACCCATTCGTGCTCAACGCGCAGAGATGAAGCTTCGGCGGCCTGCTCCCGCAGCAGTGTGGAACGATGCTCGGGGAAGCGCGTTGCCTATTTCGATGCGTCCTGGTTGCCGGACGTTACCTGGCCCTGCGCATTTTCATCTTCGGCGATCTGCGCCACCTTCTCGGACTGCAACCGGGCGGTAACCACGACGCGCTCCTTCCGCTGGTCGACCTCCGTGGTGGCCAGCACCTGCTTCAGGGCGTCATTGGCGGGGTTTGCTCCAAGCGGAGCCGTGAAGCCGCGCGCCATGTTCAGGAGCACGTTCAGCGCTGCTGCCTGGCTTTGCGCCGTCTGCTCGCTGGGTGCAATCTCTTCGACCCGCAGGCGCAGCTCGCCCGTCAGTCGCAGCATGGGCGTCACGCTGGCAATCAGCGTCGTGCCGTCTTCCAGCGGCAGGCGGAAGCCAAACACCTCGATCGCTCCGCTCTCTGAGAACGGAAGTCCGATCTGCCCGACGCCCCAGGCGAGCGCCAGCAGTGGCACCTCGTGAAAGTGGTGGGCCAGCAGCGTGGAGCCGGCAAAGGGCAGCGCGGCGGTTCTGCGCCGGTCGATGATCGAGTGAATCTGCTCGGGCGTCGGCGTGTTCGACACTGCCACCATGTCGTAGCCAATCTGCGCCACCCGCACCGTCCGGCCGTCCGAGGGAATGCTGTAGATGGTTCGTCCGGCGTATCGTTCTTCGCTCGCCGCGTGCGCCGCGAGCCAGGTCTTCAGCCGGTTGCCGTCCACCTTGCCCACCAGCACCAGCGAGTACGCCACGGGCCCGTTCGGCCCATTCGGGTTCGCCATCCGGTGCAGCGCAATCGCCGCCTGGTCCAGGTCGTGCTCCGGGTCGATGCCGGTCGCATTCACAAACTGCTGGTAGTCGGGTACCCGCTCGGGCGGCTTCATGTCTTTGTGCAGAAAGGCGCGCACCGGCCTGAAGTTGATGTAGAGGATCCCGTCTGACTCCGGAAGGAGCCGCGCTGCCTCTGGAGGAGCTTTGGAGCGCAAAAAGACCGCCACGGCCAGAAAGACCAGGACCGCGGCCACTACCAGGAGCGTTCTGCGCGTGCGTCGGTGCATAGAGCGCGTCAGACACTACCCTACCATCCGAGGGTGCAGGCGCACCTCCGGATGGACTCGTTGAATGGCGGTCGCGATGCGTTATTCGATGATGCTCACAGAGTAAAGTTTGCCGCCGCTCGCCATATTGGACGAACTGTACGACCCCGGCGGCAGCAGGCCATACTCGCCTTTGCCAAGACTCGAGTCGAGCGTGATCTGATAGACGCGGGTCGTAAGCCTTTGCGGCTGAAAGTCGAGCGTATCCCGCTTGGCGCCGCCCGAGGCGTGGAAGACGCCGCCGGTCATGGACCGAAACTCGCGGTTGTCGCCGTTCGCACGCAGGCGTAGAAGCTGGTACTCGGTGATCTCCGTGCCTTCGGGAACGTAGACGGCTATGCTGACCGGGAAGGTCGCCGTCAGTTTGGCGTGCTGTCCATCTACGTGTCCGTTGATGTCGCCTTTGACGATGCCCTGAGAAAGTATGCTCTTCATGACCCCGCCGGTCTTGAAGTTGACGATCTCCGGCATCAGCTTGGTCCAGTTGCCGCTCTTGTCTTTGTAGTACACACCTACTTCATCAATGCCCGCCGGCAGGCCGTTGCCTGCCGCAGAAGCCGCTGGGGCCGCCGCAGCAGCGGGCGCCGCTCCTGAAGACTTCATCACAATCGCAGAGATGACTTTGTCGCTTGCTCCGGCCGTCTTCAATGCGATGAGCCCGTCGGCCGAAGTGTCATACTTCCCCGGCGAAGCGTTGATGGTGGAGACAACCAGGTCTTCCGAGAGACCTGCTTTGATCAACTTGACGACGGCATCGTTATTGAGTGTCTGCTGGGCGAGAACCAAAGGACACAGCAATAGAAACATCAGTCCAACAAGGCATTTACGCACGGAAATTCCCCTTCCCTTTCAAAGCATCAGAAATGAACTGCCAATTTGCACTGCAATCATCGGTCTAAAGTTGGAAGGATGCAAGCAGGGAATGGCTGCCCGTTCAGCCTGTCGGCCACTGGAAAACCTGAGCGGTGCTGCCGTGCAACCGTCCCGAGAGATTGCGGAGGAATCGTGAAGGCCAGCGCAGCATCCGCGGCAACGATCGGTACCGCACCTGTTTCGTCTGGCGTGACGGAGACGCCAGCACGTAGGCATTTATTTCGGCCTGCCAGCGCAGTTTTGGCTCAACCTGCAGAACGAGTACGATCTTCGCCGCGCCGTCAGTCCTGCGCTCAAGAGGGTGGCTCCCAGAGCGGCCTAAGTCGCTTCTTCCGCCGGTTTGCTCCGCTGCTTCCGGTATGCTAACCTTGGATTCTGTGCCGTAGTTTGCGCGGAGCGGTAGTGTGTCCGCGTTTTCTTCGGGACTCCGGAACCCGTTTCCGGGGTGGCATGGGCTGGCGTAGCTCAGCTGGTAGAGCATCTGATTTGTAATCAGAGGGTCGGGGGTTCAAATCCCTTCGCCAGCTCCACTCTTCGGGGTTCAGGGGCCGGAAAACGGCAACAAGTTTGGACCGGCGAAAGTACGATTTGCGTCGCCGGGCCTGTCCTCTGCGGTAACTCCACTGAGGTGCAGATGCTCCGATGAGCCGGAGGTTTTCCGGGCGGGGTCTGATGCGCTGAAAGGACCGCGCAGGCGCAGGCAGCAGGGTTGGACCGGCGGCAGTTGTCGCTGCCGGATGGTTGGGCACAGGTGGCCGAGCGGTTAATGGCAGCAGACTGTAAATCTGCCGCTCCTTGCGAGCTACGGAGGTTCGAATCCTCCCCTGTGCACCACGGATGAAGGCTGGAAAGCGCGGATGGCCGCGGGTAAGGATGGGCAGTGTGGATCGCACGGCAGCACAGCGCTCCGGCTCTGACCTGGCAAGACGGTACCCTTTGGCTCTGGCGTTGTACGGCGGTTTGGCAGTGCTGGTCTGGTTCACCATGGATGCGGGTAAGGTCCTCGTGATGGGCAGGCCGGTTGAGTTAAGGCTGGTGCCGTTGATCATTCTGGGCGGGTTCGCCCTGCGGACAATGGTGGCCATGCAGGCGGATCGCATCCGCAACGGTGGTTTGAAGGGCGGCGGTGAAGCGCCCGAGGAGTTTGAGAAGGGCTGATGTAGCTCAGTTGGTAGAGCACTCCCTTGGTAAGGGAGAGGTCACCAGTTCAATCCTGGTCATCAGCTCCAGAATTGCGAGTGGTTGGTTGTCAGTGGTCAGAATGCGCGGCCGAGACTTGAAGTACGGATCACTGACGACTGACCATTGAGAACTGGCTTTTCGGGCGGGAGTAACTCAGTGGTAGAGTCACAGCCTTCCAAGCTGTTGGTCGCGGGTTCGATCCCCGTCTCCCGCTCCAGAGTTTGGCGACAGGGCTTGCAAAGCCTGAAGCAGAGTTGAGGACGCAGAAGAAGCATGTTTGAGCAGGCAGCCATCGCCGTTCAGGATGAGCAGGGCTACAGGAACTTCCACGCCCTGATTGACGCAGCATTCAATCTGCGCGAGGTGGAAGTCTTTCTGAATCGCGTGGTCCGCTCCGGCCTGAGCATTCGGAACTTCGAGGTCATCCTCAGCCGCGGCTTTCTCGGCAAGGATGCGGCGGCGCTCTACCGTGCTCTGCCTGTCTCCGACCAGGCCCTGACGCGCGAGCGGTATCTGCGCATGGTTGAAGCAGTGCCGGCTGAAGTGCGGCAGCGATTTTTCAAGGCCTACGCCTACTATTGAGGCGCGGCCAGTTTTTTGTTCTGGAGTTCTCGGGCAGGTCTGAGGCTCCACAGAGTCAAGTCCTACGAAAGGGATGGAAGGTTCATGGCGAAGGAAAAATTTGATCGTTCGAAGCCGCACGTGAACGTGGGGACGATCGGGCACATTGATCACGGCAAGACGACGTTGACGGCGGCGATCACGAAGGTGCTATCGAAGCACAATCCGAAGATTGCGTTCCGTTCGTTTGACTC
>JAGWML010000100.1 GCA_028873155.1 Acidobacteriota bacterium | reverse complement strand
AGCGCAAGCAGATCCTCCGTGAGCCGGCTCATCCGGCTGGCATTCTTCTGAATAATGCTGAGGAACTCCCGCGTTGTCTCGGGCGATGGCTTCGGGTCTTCAATCAGCGTCTCAACATACCCCTGAATGGAGGTCAACGGTGTGCGTAACTCGTGGCTCACGTTGGCAATGAACTCGCGACGGGATTTCTCGGCGGCCTCGATGCGCGTCACGTCATGCAACACGGCTAGCGCGCCGCCGGATGGCAAGGGTGCTGCATTGATCTCCAGCATTTTGCCGGGAGCCAGCGACGCCGACCGGCCGAAGCGGACCTCTCCGCTCTGAATCGCCCCGCGAATACAGGCAAGGAGTTCCGGATCGCGCACGGAATGCACCAGCGGCCGTCCCACGCGAATTTCGGTTCCTGCAATCCGCTGCATCACCGCGTTGGACCAGCGCACCTGGCCTTCCGCAGTGACTGCGACAACGGCTTCCTGCATGGAGTCCAGCATCGTCGCCAGCTCATGGCGGCGGCTTTCGATCTCTGCAAAGTTGCTGTCGAGCCGCACAGCCGTCTGGTTCAGGGCGGTCTCCATTGCCGACAGCTCGTCTCCGCCCTGGGGGTTGAGGCGGACAGAAAACTCACCTTGTGCGATGTGGCGGGAGAAGTCCACGACCCGCTGCAGGCGCGAGGTGACGCCGCTCGCGACCCAGGCTGCCAGCGGAAGGGCAAACACCAGAGCAAGAAGCCCAGCCCACAGCGCTTCCTTGTCAATCTGGTGCAGCCTCTCAGGAGGCAGGTTCTCCATGAAGCGCCGCAGAATCAGCTGGACGGCCACTGCCTGGAAGACCAGAAGCAGAAGAAAGAGCCCCAGCAACTTGGTAAAGACTTTGCGGGTCAAGGCCAACCGTCCTATCCGTATTGAAGGGTCGCGAGAATCCGCCCGTTTCGTTACGACTCGCCTTTGGGCAATTCAAAGCGATAGCCGGCGCCTCTGACTGTTTTGAGGTAACGCGGATTTTCCGGATCCAGCTCAATCTTCTCACGGATACGGCGCACATAGACATCGACGGAACGGGGAGTGACAAAGCGGGCATCGCCCCAGACCGCGTCGAGAAGGTGATCCCTGCTGAAGACCCGGCCCGGATGCCGCGCAAGGTAATCCAGCAGACGGAACTCCGTCGCCGTGGTGGCGGTCAGCTCGCCGCGAACCCGCAACTGCATGGCATTGGCATCAATCGTCACTTCTTCAAACTGGATGACCGCAGGCGTCGTAGGCCGCTCGAAACGGCGAAGCACCGCCTTCACCCGCGCCACGAGTTCGCGCGTGGCAAACGGCTTGGTAATGTAATCGTCGGCACCCAGTTCAAGCCCCAGAACGCGGTCATTTTCACCTGCCCGCGCGGTGAGGAAAATGATGGGAACCGTTGAAAGTCCCGCGTGGCCGCGTAGCCTGCGGCACACGTCCAGTCCGTCTCCTCCCGGCACCATGATGTCCAGCAGGAAGAGTGCGGGGGTCTGGCGCTCGGCGTCCGGAATCAGATTGCCGGGGGTATGAAACAGCCGAACGGTGAAGCCTGCGGCCTCCAGATGATGCTGAACGAGCCGCGCAATATCTGTGTCATCTTCAAGTACAAAGACCGTCTGACTCAACCGGATTGTCCTCATCCTGCGAGCGAACGCATGACAGTTGCTGCCGCTCGCAATCATGAACAGACTACTGCACTGAGGCAAATAGATTGCAAACGTTGTGTAAATTTGCCAGCCCCATGCGCTGCCCGCAAGCCGCTGGAAGCGTGCAATTTGCTTGACTTGCATGGGAATTGTCTGGGACACTCCAACCGCGCTGTTGGAATCGGGTCAGGCACGGCCTGTACCGTCGCGGGCAGGCTTCACCGGGCAACTCCAGTCGAACGCCTGCCTCATTCGATGAATCGCCGGAAAGTTGGCCAGAAAGAGAGAGGGTATGAAGAAGTATCTCGCTGAATTGGTCGGTACGTTCATCCTGGTTCTATTTGGATGTGGAACCGCGGTTGTCGCGGGCGACAAGGTCGGAATCCTGGGCATTGCGTTCGCCTTCGGATTCGCCCTGATCGGTGCGGCGTATGGCATCGGGCCCATCTCCGGATGCCATATCAACCCAGCCGTCAGCCTGGGAGTTTGGGCTGCGGGACGGATGAAGACGGTAGACATGATTGGCTACTGGGCCGGTCAGTTTGTCGGCGGCATTCTTGCCGCCGGTGTGTTGAGCGCTATCGTCAGCGGAGTGGGCGGCGGATACGACATTGGAGCCAGCGGGCTTGGACAGAATGGCTGGGGAACCGGCTACCAGGGCGGTTACGGCACCACGTCTGCGATTCTGTTTGAATTCATGGCCACGCTCATCTTCGTGATTGTCATCCTCGGCTCGACGCAAAAGGGCGCGCCCGCTGGGTTTGCAGGTCTGGCCATCGGCATCACCCTGGTGGTCATTCATATTTTCGGCATTCACATCACAGGCGTGAGCGTGAATCCGGCGCGCAGCCTTGGGCCCGCGTTGTTCGTCGGCGGTAAAGCCCTTTCGCAGGTCTGGCTATTTCTGCTGATTCCAAGCATTGCGGGCATCGCTGCTGGCTTCCTGTTCAGAACCGGTCTGCTGGAAACGGAATAGCTCGGCACGAGGCCGTGTGACAAGGCGACAGGCGCGCACGCTAGTCTAGGTCCGTGGGACCCGGCGGGGTTCACCTCCGGGCCCTGCGGAGAATTTATGACCTGGATCATTCTGATCATTGGAGTGGTTGTCGGCGCCTTCTCGGGAGTGGTGGGGCTAGGCGGTGGCATTCTTTTTGTCCCGGCGCTTGTCTGGCTCCTGCACATGGATCAACATCGCGCGCAGGGCACGTCACTGGGCGCGCTGCTGGCGCCGGTGGGCCTGCTGGCCTTTGTTGAGTACTACCGCAATGGCAATGCCGATATCAGGATTGCGGCCCTTCTCGCAGTCGGCTTCTTCGCCGGCGGGTATTTCGGAGCGGTATGGGCGCAGCACATTCCCGACCTCTGGCTCCGCCGTGTCTTCGCAGTCACACTCATTCTGATCGGAGGCGAGTTGCTCTGGAACCACGGATGACACGGTTCTGCATCCGGGTGCGCGGATTCAAGACGGCGGTCGGCGAGAACCCGGCGATGCACTCCGCCTCGTTTGCCGTTGTTCAGATGGACTGCACAGGAATCAGCGTCAGATCGTCCACGAGTCCTACTTCCTTCTGGACAAAGGGTTCGCCGTAACGCACGCCTGCAAGCAGGCCGTAATGCCGGGCCTCCGCAAACATTCGCTCGCGAATCTCTTCTTCCGGCACAAACAAGCCGCTTCCCGCCGTCTGATTGGCGTACTGCGACTTGTAGGCCATCAGCGCAGCATGGCGCTGCTCGATGAACGGAGTAATGTCCACCACAAAGCTGGGACGCACATCGGCGTACAGACTTGCATAGACGATTTTGAATGGACGGTGCGGAGGGTCTGCCGTCTCCACCTTGGCAAGGCCCGCGACGAAGCAGGCCTCATATCCCAGAGACGCCGTGATGGCGTGGTCCGGATGCCGCGCCTGCCAGTACGGCAAAATCACAACGCGCGGCCTCACTGTGCGGATGACGTTTGCAACTTTGACCCGGTTCTCGATTGTATTTGCGACTGCGCCATCCGGCAGGTCAAGAGCCTCACGCCAACCCACACCGAGG
Source organism: Acidobacteriota bacterium (assembly GCA_028873155.1). GTDB lineage: Bacteria > Acidobacteriota > Terriglobia > Terriglobales > Acidobacteriaceae > Telmatobacter. The sequence goes on along the minus strand of JAGWML010000100.1, from coordinate 6,725 downwards.
ATCTTCGCGGCTTCCGCCGCTTCTGCGGCCCGTTCCGCGGCCGTTCCTCGAGTACCGGCTTCGCCCTGCGTAAGGTCCAGGATCGCCGTCCGAAGACCGCGGGCAGCCATACGCAACAGCGTACCGCCGCAGGTCTGCTCCACGTCGTCCCGATGCGCAGCAATCGCCAGGACGTCGGCGGCGGAATGGCTTGCAGCGCTCATTGGGATCAGTACACGGTGTTATTGGCGTCCGTTGTGCCATCCATGTAAGCCACGTCATACGCCGTGCCGGTCACGGTGACGTACTCGTTGTTGATGGCGGCACCGTCTCGCGTGCTGTAGATATAGACCTGACCGCCCTGCGCCACATACACCTTGTGCAGGCCCTCCACATCCGCGATTCCGGTCAGATCCCCCAGATAGGGCTCAATCATCGTGACCGTGCTGGTCGAGGTGTTGTACATGGTCAAGCAGCCATACGGAAGACCCTTGGCAAAGCGCTCGCCGTTGTTGCACTTCGTCATGCCGATCCACAGCGTGTTGTCATCCGCCAGAATCATCCGGCTCACACCGCCTGGGAATCCGTCGCTGATCGGGGTCGCGCTACCCGCTGTGTCATTGAGCAGATTCACTACAGTCAGATTTCCGGTGAACAGACCATCGGTCTGGAGCTGCTGCCCTACAACGTACATCGTCGAGCCAACCACCAGCGCATTGCTGGCCCCGCCGGGAACGGGGAGAAAGGTAAGCGACCCGGATTTTGGCAGCTTGCCCGATTGCTGGCCGACCTCGAAGAGGAAAGGGCCCACGGAAAGCGGTGTGACAGACGATGCCGTGCCGCCGCACTCCGGTCCGCAGTTCAAGACATAGGCTGTACCGCCATCTGGGGAGAAGACCGCTTTGACCGGGCGATCAAATGCCAGCGGCGCGCCATAATAGTTGCCCGTCGCATCAATACTGTCCGGGCTTTGGGCCTGAAACAGGCACCAGGAGGGCGCATTCTGCGGTTCGCAATCCTCGGCGGCTTTGGGCCAGTTGCCAGGACCGCCCGAATAGGAGATCGTTTGCGCGGCCGAGAGTTGCCGCGTGTAGTACAGATAGTTCGAGTTCTGCACGAACACCAGTGCGGCGGTGCCACCGGGATTGACGCTCACTCGGTAGATACCGGGCAGGCTCAGGCTCGCAACCTGGTTCGTCGCCCTGTCCACCGCCGTGAGCACATGCACCTGCTGGCTTGCCGCAAAAGCATATTGCTGATTGCGGGAGACGAACACGCTCGACGACGAACCGTTCAGTCCGGCCTGCGAGCCGTTTGTGGCTTCCTTTGCGTAATCGATAAACGTCAATTCACCATCGCCCGAACTGTAGACAGCGCCTAACTGCTCTTCCGGCATGTTCTGAATGGTGACCGGCAACGCCCCCGCATAGCCGCTCACGGAGAACGTCTTATTGATGTTGTCGTACGCGTAGCGGATATCGTAATACGAGTCCACGAACTCAAGCGCGCCTCTGCTGAAAGCGCTGGGATTCTGAACCGCGATCAGAACTCGGTGCAGCAATCCGCTCGGGGGCAGATTGCGGCCTGCAAAATAGGTTGTGGAACCGCACCCTGCAAGGGCAACCGCGACCGCCAGTGCGCCAGCGGCGCTCAACCATAAACTTCTCTTGTTCAAAATCCCTTACCTCGACCGAGCGGGCGGTGCTTCCGCCGACTGTGCATAAAGACTTTGTATGCCGCCTGAAACGCGTTCCAGACCGTACCGGCCCGGGGTGTCATGGCTGCTTCCTGCATTCCTTTAGACTCTCGAAGTATAACAAAGCAGCCCTAAGCAGGACCGCCTGTGGAGGTCCTTGAAAATGGTGCGTTCCGGGCCCACGGAAGTTGCTCTCCGGGACTGGTAGAACCGCCGAGAAAGATGCTCGGAGAGCAGAGTGCCCAGTGCTCTCCGGTCGAGGTTCCTTCCCGGCGATCAGCCCTCCCAATGCGGTAGCATGTCTTCAGCATGCCGCAACTGAGTGAAATCCTCGCCAGCCAACCACTGCTCGCCGATGGGGCGATGGGCACCGTGCTTTATTCGCGCGGCATCTTCATCCACCGTTGCTACGACGAACTCAATCTCTCCGATCCGGCTCTCATCAAGGCCGTACACGAGGAATACCTTCAGGCTGGCGCGCAGATTCTTGAGTCGAATACATTCGGTGCGAACCGATTTCGACTGGCGCGCCATGGGCTGACAGGCAAGGTCTCTGAGATCAATGCCGCAGGCGTGCGCATCGCGCGCGAGGCTATTGCGCATCTGCGTGAAAGACAGGAATGCGAGGCATGGGTAGCCGGCTCAGTGGGTCCGCTTGGCGTGCGCCTTGAACCGCTCGGCATTACCAGCCTGGAAGAAGCGCGCGCCGCATTTGCCGAGCAGATTCGTGCCCTTGCCAACGCCGGCGCGGACCTGCTCATTCTTGAAACCATGCCCGCGTTGAATGAAGCGCATGAGGCGCTGCGGGCAGCCCAGGCGACCGCCCCGTCTCTGCCCATCGTGGTCATGGTCACGGTGGATGACGAGAGCAACTGCCTCGACGGGGCTTCTCCGCAACACGCCGCAACCCTGCTCACGGAGTGGGGCGCAGGCGCAATCGGGGTCAATTGCTCCACAGGTCCCTCCGCCGTACTCACAGCAATCGAAGCCATGCGCACGGCGACGACTCTTCCTCTTGCCGCCATGCCTAACGCAGGGCTCCCCAGAGCGGTAGAAGGCCGCAACGTCTATCTCTGCTCGCCGGAGTACATGGCCGGCTTTGCGCGCAAGGCCATCGCCGCCGGGGCGCAGATCGTGGGAGGCTGCTGCGGCACCACGCCCAACCATATTCGAGCCATGCGTTCGGCCATGCGGGCGCTTGAAGCGCAGACGCCCGTCGTCGAGGACAGCGTCACCGCAGAGCCCACTCAGGAAACGCCGCCGGCACAACTCGGTCATCGGTCCCGTCTTGGTTCGCTCATTGAACAGGGGCAGTTTGTCACCATGGTCGAAATTCTGCCGCCCAAGGGAATCGACTGCCACCGCGAGATTGAAGCCGCGCAGACACTGGCGAAATTCGGCGTGCATGCCATCAACGTGCCCGACTCCCTGCGCGCCGCCGCCCGCATGAGCGCCCAGAGTTTGTGCATCCAGATTCAGCAGCACACAGGCATTGAGACGGTTCTGCACTATACCTGCCGCGACCGCAACGTGCTTTCCATCCAGTCCGATCTGCTGGGCGCATCGTCGATTGGCCTGCGCAATATTCTCTGCCTCACCGGCGACCCGCCGAAATTTGGCAACTATCCCGACGCGACCACGGTATTCGATGTGGACTCCATCGGCCTGGTGAATCTTGTGCGCAATCTGAATCACGGGCTCGATGTCGGGTCCAACGCAATTGGAGCCTCCACCAACTTCACCATCGGCGTCTCCGCGAATCCGGGCGCTCCGGATATGGAACACGAGCTGCGACGCTTTGCATTCAAGGTGGAAGCAGGCGCCGAATATGCCATCACGCAACCGGTCTTTAACCTGCGCCTTCTCGAAGATTTTCTGGGGCGCATTGAGAGGCATCGGATTCCCGTGATTGCCGGCATCTGGCCCCTCACCAGCCTGCGCAACGCCGAATTCATGAAGAATGACTTGCGCGTCTCCATGCCGGAAGAGATTATGCTACGCATGGCGCTTGCCAGCACGCCCGAAGCAGCCCGGCTGGAGGGGATCAAGATCGCGCAGGAGATGCTGGCGGCCATTCGCCCCCATGTGCAGGGCGTGCAGATCAGCGCGCCCTTTGGCCAATCGATGGTCGCGGCCGAGGTTATCGCCGGAATGCTGCCGCCCGCGCCTGCGGTCCAGGAGTCATCTCCATGCCCACATTTGAAGATTCGCTGAAGAAACTCGAAGGCATCGTTGAGCAGATGGAGAAGGGGGACCTCGGTCTGGAGGAATCCATCAAGCTCTTTGAAGAAGGCGTCGCGCTCTCCTCGGCATGCAAAAAGGAACTGGACGCCGCCGAAGGCAAAGTCGAGCTTCTGATCAAGCAGCGGGACGGCTCATTCCGCACTGAGCCGTTCCCGCCGGAAAAGTAACAGAGCTGGTTTCGCTTTAGCCCAGCATCTGGGGCCGATGAGCGGTTCCATCAAAATGGCTGGTCGTCTTATACAGCTCAAACCTGCCTTGCTGCGCCGAGTCGTGCGTGCGCCTTAGTAAATCCGCCACCTGCGTAGCGTCCATCGGACGAAAGCTGCGGACCGATTCAATCGCCTGATCCAGAATGGCCGGGCTGTCGATGCCGGTAATCTGCGTTGCGATCGGCAGATTCAAACAATACTGCAGACACTCAATCGGCTTCACGGTTCTACTGTCCAGGATGTAGTGATCGCCGAAGGCCTTCATGCCCAGAGGAGCAATCCCCTCGCGCACCAGCACTGGCAGCACCTCTTTCCCAAAGCTGCGGAAGTGCGCGTCCATCACGTTGAGTGGCATCTGCACCGCATCGAAGTGGAAATTCCTCTGCCGCGCTTCATCCAGCATGCGCAGATGCACATACGGATCCTTGTGTCCCGTGAAGCCGATAAAGCGCACCTTGCCCGCCTTTTGCGCTTCCAGCATCGCCTCCATGGCGCCGCCTTCAGCAAAGATGCGGTCGGGATCTTCCAGTCGAATCACTTCGTGAAACTGCATCAGGTCCACGCGGTCCGTCTGCAAGCGTCGCAGCGACTCATCAATCTGCTGCGCAGCCGCGGCTTTCGTGCGCCCGTCAATCTTCGTCATCAGGAACACCTTGTTCCGGTAGCCGCCAGCCAGAGCCTTGCCCATGCGCACTTCACTCACGCCGTCGTTATAGTCCCAGCAGTTGTCCATGAACGTGATGCCGCGGTGCACCGCCTGCCGGATCAGCTGAATGGAATCCTGCTCGGTCAAGGAAGGCTTGCCGATGTGGTAACCGCCCAGGCCAATCGCCGATCCTCGCTCACCTGTGTGTCCGAGTGCGCGATACATCATCCCCGACGTATCGGTGCTTTCCGTGGCTGCCTGAGCACTCACCGTCATCACCTTCGCCGCAGCCGCTGCGCCCACCGCGCCCGTCGCCGACTTCAAGAAATCACGCCTGTCCATGCTTCCTCCCCCTCACTTCCCCTTCGTTCGCTACGACTTGCCCGCCAGCCGCCCGCGCACCCATGCAAGCAGCTCCGGCGAAACTCGCTCTGTTTCCGCCAGAAAGTAAACCGGTCTGGCATGCCTCTGCACCGAATCCGCCTTCGACTGGACCACCGCTGCATCCGCGCGCTCAGCAAACCGCGCGAAGGATGGCTTGTCTGCTGCCTCATCGCCGCCGGTTACCGCCAGGCACACATCCGGATGGCAATAGTCTACGATTCGATTGGACTCAAAGATCAAGGGAGCAGAGGCATCAACCTGTTCCCAGAGCGCCCGAGCGGCTTCTGCAAACGTCTCGTCGCGAGCCTCGACCAGAAGCGCCCGATGTGCGCCCGCGGCCAGGTAGCGCTGTGTATCCGAGCTGTGCCCCGGCGTCCGTTCTTCGAGAATTGGCCCGCTGCCATGAGAATGATTCGTAATCTTGACGGCAGTCCAGCGAAACTCAGCCAGCCCTGCGATGAGCCCGCATACAAGCGACGTCTTGCCCACGCCGCGACCGCTGCCGCCAACGACAATCAGCGGCATCGTCAGGGTTCCTTGTCGGGATCAGTCTTTCCGCGCCGCTCCCGCTCCCGCGCCAGCCGCGCCAGCACGGCCTGCTCGCGCAGCACCTGCCGCAGCGGACGCGCCGGAGTCCCAAAAAATACGGTTCCAGGTTTGTGACCCTCGTTCGTCAGCGACTTACCGTTGAAGACACCCGCCTGGCCGCCCAGGATGACACCCGGCCCGATGTGCACATGATCGCCAACTCCCACCTGCCCCGCGATCACCGCCCCGTCGCCAACGGTACTCGATCCTGAGATGCCGGTCAGCGCCACCAGAATGACATCCTCGCCAATATCGCAGTTGTGCCCCACATGCACGAGGTTGTCAATCTTCGTTCCGCGCCGGATTCGCGTCTCCAGCAACGCGCCACGGTCGATGGTCGTGTTGGCGCCAATCTCCACATCGTTTTCAATTACCAGCGTTCCCTGCTGCGGGAATTGCGTGTATGCTCCCGTGGCACTGTCGCGCACGTAGCCAAAACCGTCTGCGCCGAGCACGGCTCCTGCATGCACTACCACGCGATCACCTACCGTCACGCCGGGATACAACACCGCGCGCGGGTAAATGTGACAGTCCGCTCCAACGCTCACACCGCAGCCGATGATAGCGCCTGCATCAATCTGGGTATGAGCCCCGATGCTTGCGCCTGCCTCCACCACCGCGCCCGCACCAATCGATACCCCTGGCCCCATCTCAACGTTGTCCGCAATCGTCGCAGCAGGATGCGCGCCGCGCGAACTGCCACGAGCGCGAAGCAGATGGGCAGCCCGCGCAAACCAGAGTCGCGGCTGGCGCGCCGCAATGACGCACTTCCCTGCCGCTGCATCCGTCGCCAAGTTCTCCGGAAGCACCACGGCTCCCGCGCCGCTCGTAAATGCCCCTGCCGCGGCGGCTGCCGTCTCCGCAAAGACCAGGTCTGCCGCACCTGCGCTGGGCGCGGAAGCAACGCCCTCAATCTGGAGATCGGGATCTCCATGCGCCACTGCGCCGCCGAGTCTCTCAACCAACTCCAGCACCTTCA
>JAGWML010000099.1 GCA_028873155.1 Acidobacteriota bacterium | reverse complement strand
CGCCAACCTCGGCATCCAGGCCGCCGCCGTCGATATGAGGAAGGTCTACGCCGCGCTCAACGCCACGCTCAACCAGCGACACTCACCCGGCCAGAAGCTCGACTACCTCCTGCCCGGCCCCGATCTGCCGTACATCGACCTCGATAAGCGCACCTACGCCAAGCTCCACATCGACGAGGCCGCCGCCGAAGACGAACTCGCCGCGCTGCTTCCCGGCGCCGTCTCCGCGCAGGCCCCCAAGCCCGACACCGCCCTGCCCGCCGACCATCGCCTGCCCGTCACGCCCCGCTTACGCGACGTCTACACGCGCCTCCAGCTCGCCAGCGGCCCCCTGCCGCCATCCGACTGGGGCCGTCTGCTGGCTCACAGCTACACCGACCACGGCAACTGGTACGTCATGGCCATCCTCGACCCCTACCAGCTCGCCGGCGCCAGCGCCTTTGCCGGCACCAACCACTTCACGCCCTGGTCCTATGACCGCCACGTCCCGCTCGCCTTCTTCGGCCAGCCCTTCATCCCCGGCGAGTATCATGGACGTGTGGCCCCGGTCGATCTCGCGGTCACGCTGGCGTCGCTCGCCGGCACCAATCTGCCATCCGCCGCCGTGGGCCACGTGCTCACCCAGGCCATCCAGCCCACTCACCCTGCCGGGCATTAACCCCGGCAGGCTTTGAACCCGCAACGAGGTCGCAGCCGCCCGGTGAAGCCCGAGATGCAAGTCCAGTTGGCCGGCATCACGCTGACCAACCCCGTCATCGCCGCCAGCGGCACCTTCGGCTATGGCATCGAGTTCGAAGAGATCGTCTCACTCGAGAAAATCGGCGCCTTCGTCACCAAGGGCATCTCCCTTCACCCGCTCCCCGGCCATCCCGCGCCGCGACTCATCCACACCGCCTCCGGCATGCTCAACGCCATCGGCCTCCAGAACGTCGGCGTCGAGGACTACATCGCGCAAAAGCTGCCGCCGCTCGCCCGCTATCCCGCCTGCAAAGTCATCGTCAACGTCTTCGGCTACACGGTCAACGAGTACCTCGCCGTCATCCGGCGCCTCAATGAGGCTCCCGGCATCGCCGCCTACGAGCTCAACGTCTCCTGCCCCAATGTCCACGCCGGCGGCATGACCTTCGGCGCAGACCCCAGCTCGCTCGAGTACCTCGTCCGCGAAGCCAAAGCCGCCTCCGCGCGCCCGCTCATCGTCAAGCTCTCGCCCAACGTCACCTCTATCGCGCAAATGGCAAAGGTCGCCGCCAACATGGGCGCCGACGCCCTCAGCCTCGTCAACACCTTCCTCGCCCTGTCCATCGACGTGGAGACCCGCAAGCCGCGCCTCACCAACGTCACCGGCGGCCTCTCCGGCCCGGCCATCAAGCCCATCGCCCTGCGCATGGTCTATGAGGCAGCGCGCGCCGTCTCCATCCCCATCCTCGGCATGGGCGGCATTGTCACACCCGAGGACGCCGTCGAGTTCCTCCTCGCCGGAGCCACCGCCGTTCAGGTCGGAACCGCCAGCTACGCCGACCCCCGCGCCGTCGAGCGCATCGCGCGCGGTCTCGAATCCTGGTGCCGCAGCCACAACGTCGAAAAAGTGACCTCCCTCACCGGCGCAGTGGACGTACCCCGCCAGTAACCCTCGTCGGCGCCTTCAGATCACACGCCATCACCAATTTTCCTCATCGCCCCAGCCAAGGTGTGATGACGGTCACAGCCGGTCGTCTTTTCAATTCCGTACCGTGCTCCAGTCCGTTCTAAAGGCCGCTTTACCGCGGGGAGATTTCTCCTACTGCGGAAATCTGCGGCCTCCCGACGGCATGCGAGGTGGGAATGGGTCAGTCCATTTGGCAGTCCATGGAGAGAAAGGGTTACAGCCGCAGAGAGTTCCTGCAGTTCTGCGCAGCGGCAGCCACCGCGGCCGGGATGGGGCAGGCCGGCGTAGCCCAGGTCGCGGCGGCATTTGAGAAAAAAGAAAAGCCCGCCGTGGTGTGGATGCACTTTCAGGAGTGCACCTGTTGCAGTGAGTCCTTCATCCGCGCATCGCATCCCATCGTGCTCGATGCCCTGCTCGACGTGCTCTCGCTCAACTACACAGAGACTCTTATGGCGGCCTCCGGCTTCCAGGCCGAAAAGAGCCTCAATGACACCATCCAGAACAACAAGGGCAAGTACATCGTCCTCGTGGAGGGCGCAGTCCCCACCCACGACGGCGGTGTCTACTGCATGATCGGCGGCAAGACCGCCGAGTCCATCCTGCAGACCGTCGCCAAAGACGCCGCGGCCATCGTGGCCTGGGGCAGTTGCGCCTCCAACGGCTGCGTGCAGGCCGCCAAGCCCAACCCCACCGGCGCCACGCCCATCTCAAAGCTGGTCGACAAGCCCGTCATCAATGTCCCCGGCTGCCCGCCCATCGCCGACGTCATGATGGCCGTCGTCACCCACCTTCTGGTCCTCGGACAGGTGCCCGCGCTCGACAGCCTCAACCGGCCCAAGGAGTTCTACGGCCGCCGCGTCCACGACACCTGCTACCGCCGTCCCAACTACGACGCCGGTCTCTTCGTCGAGTCCTGGGACGATGAAAACGCGCGCCGCGGCTATTGCCTCTACAAGATGGGCTGCAAAGGCCCCGTCACCTACAACGCCTGCTCCGTCGTCAAGTGGAACGAGGGCACCAGCTATCCCATCCAGTCAGGTCATGGCTGCATCGGTTGCAGTGAAGATGGCTTCTGGGACAACGGTCCCTTCTACCATCACCTGCCGTCCTTCCCCGGCTTCGGTGTTGAAAGCACGGCGGACACCATCGGCACCCTCGTCGGCGTTGCCACGCTCGCCGGCGTCGCCGCGCACGCCGTTGTCACCAACGTGCGCAAGCAGAAGGTCATCGCGGAAGTCCACGCAGAGGAACAGAAGGAGTCGTAGAGCACCATGACACGCGTCGTCGTCGATCCCATCACCCGAATTGAAGGCCACCTCCGCATCGAGGCGGTCGTCGAAAACGGCGTCATCACGGACGCCTACAGCGCCGGCACCATGGTCCGCGGCCTTGAAAAGATCCTCGTCGGCCGCGACCCCCGCGACGCCTGGGCCATCACCGAGCGCGTCTGCGGCGTCTGCACCACCGTCCACGCCCTCACCAGCGTGCGTGCCGTCGAAAGCGCACTCGGCATCACCGTTCCTCCCACCGCCGAGCTCATCCGCAACATCATGATGACCACGCAGTACGTGCAGGATCACGTCATCCACTTCTACCACCTGCACGCCCTCGACTGGGTCGACATCGTCAACGCCCTCAAGGCCGACCCCAAAAAAGCCGCGGAGATCGCCGCCTCCTACTCCAGTTGGGACAAGAACACCGCCGCTTATTTCTCTTCCGTGCAGGACAAGATCAAGGCCTTCGCCGCCAGCGGTCTCGGCATCTTCGCTAACGGCTACTGGGGCCATCCCGCCTACAAGCTCCCGCCGGAAGTCAACCTCATCGCCGTCGCGCACTACCTCGACGCGCTCGAGTGGCAAAAGGAAATCGTCAAGATTCACGCCGTCTTCGGCGGCAAAAATCCGCACCCCAACTACCTCGTCGGCGGCGTGCCCTGCTCCATCAGTGCCAACGAGGTCGCCGCCATTAACACCGAGCGCCTCAATCTCGTCTCCAGCCTCATCAGCCAGGCCACCGAATTCGTCAACCAGGTCTACATTCCCGACGTGCTCACCGTCGCCGGTTTTTACAAGGACTGGGCGCAGTGGGGCGGCGGCCTCACCAACTACCTCAGCTATGGCGAGTTCCCCACCAAGGGCTACAACCAGGTCGATTCCTTCCGCTACCCGCGCGGCGTCGTCCTCAATCGCGATCTCAGCCAGGTGCATCCCGTCAACGCCCGCGACAATCAGGAGATTAAGGAGTACATCGCGCACTCCTGGTACACCTACGACGGCGGGGACTCCACCGGCCTCCATCCCTGGAGCGGCGAGACCCGCCTCAATTACACCGGCCCCAAGCCGCCCTTTGAGTCCCTCGAAGGCCACGACAAATACTCGTTCCTCAAAACGCCGCGCTGGAAAGAGCAGCCCATGGAAGTCGGCCCGCTCGCGCGCCTCATCGTCGCCTACGCCGCCGGCAACACCGACGTGAAAGCGCTCGTCGGCCAGACCCTCGGCAAGCTCAATGTGCCCACCGCCGCGCTCTTCAGCACCCTGGGCCGAACGGCCGCGCGCGCTCTCGACGCCGAGCTCGCCCTCACCTGGCTCAAGCAGTACTTCAACGAGCTGCTCGATCGCGTCCGCATCAACGAAGTCTCCACCTTCAACGGCGAGCACTGGGAGCCGAAGACATGGCCCGCGGAGTGCGAGGGCGTCGGTCTCACCGAGGCGCCGCGCGGAGCGCTCGCTCACTTCATCAAGATTCGCAACAGCGCCATCGAGAACTACCAGCTCGTCGTCCCCACCACGTGGAACGGCTCGCCTCGCGATGTGCGCCAGCAGCGCTCATCCTTCGAACAGGCCCTCATCGGCACGCCCGTCGCCAACCTCGAGCAGCCCGTCGAGATCCTGCGCACCATCCATTCCTTTGATCCGTGCCTCGCCTGCGCCGTGCACCTCTACGACCCGCAGGGACGGCACCTCCACCAGGTTTCCTTCGAGTGACGCCCATGAGCACTTCCGGAGAACCCGTCCAAGACATCTTCCGCTCCAACGGCCACGCGCCCACTGAGTACCGGCGCGTCTACGTCTGGGAGCTTCCCGTCCGCGCCTACCACTGGATCAACGCCACCGCGCTCGTCGCTCTCTGCATCACCGGCTACCTCATCGGCCACCCGTTCCACTTGCTCTACGCGCCCGAGGCCTATCAGCAGTACTGGTTCGGCTGGGTCCGCTTCATCCACTTCGTCTCCGCCTGGATCTACATCATGAACTTCATGGCGCGGCTCTACTGGGGCTTCGTCGGCAACAAGTACGCGCGCCTCAAGACGTTCCTCCCCCTCACGCGAGCCCAGCGCCACGAGATTGTCGAAGTCATCAAGGCCGATGTGCTGCAGACCAAGATGCACGGCCCCATCTCCACCGGCCACAACGCTCTGGCCGCCTTCATTTACTTCATCACCTTTATCGTCTTTCTCCTGCAGATGATCACCGGCTTCGCCCTCTACTCCAACATGAGCACATCCTCGCTGCCGCGCCTCTTCATGTGGGCTGTGCCTCTGCTCGGCGGCGAGTTCGGCGTCCGCTTCTGGCACCACATCTTTCTCTGGTTCTTTGTCTGCTTCGTCATCATCCACGTGTACCTCGCCTTCTATCACGACTACATCGAAGGCCGCGCCACCATCTCCTCCATCGTCGGCGGGTGGAAATTCGAGCGGGTGAAGGATGTCAAGTAAACGGGAAAAGACTCTCATCGTCGGGCTCGGCAACGTCCTCATGGGCGACGAAGGCGTCGGCGTCCACGCCATCCGCGCCCTGGAGCAGATCGCTCTGCCCAGCGAAGTCGAGCTCCTCGACGGCGGCACCGGCGGCTTCACCCTCCTGGAGCCGCTGCAGTCCGCCGGCCGCATCATCCTCATTGACGCCGCCGCCGATGGCAACCCGCCCGGTACCGTCACGCGCACTGAGCCGCGCTTCGCGCGCGACTACCCGCCCACGCTCACCGCGCACGATGTCGGCGTGAAAGATCTGCTTGATGTCTTCTACATCCAGGGTGGCGGGCCCGGCGTCACGCTCTACGCCATCACTATTGACCCGCGCCAGCCCATCACCATGAGCCTCTCGCCCACCGGCGCGGCAGCCATGCGCTCCGCGGTCCTCATGATCCTCGACGACCTGGACCTGACGCCGCACCTCCGCACGTTTGCAGCCGTGCAACCGGAACCAATGTCCTGCGTCGCCGTGCCTCTGCATTCTCTTTCCTGAAGTTGGGCGCGCATCACCTCGCGCCCCTCACGCGCTCGCAATCTGCAGGATGCGTTCGGCGGCATCCTCTGCCTCTCCACGCTCCCCGTGAAAGCCCTGCGCGGATTGCACCGCGCGTTCAAAGCAGCGCATCATCTCCGGCGCATCGGCCAGCACGTGCGGCGTATTCCTGAGCAGCGCAAACACCGCGCGGCTCTGCTCCATCGGCTCCACGCTCCATGCCCCGCCGGCTGCATAGTGCACTTGAAAGATCCACCCCACCGGCGCCGGCCCGCGCCCCGCTTCCGCGTTCAGCGCGGTCGGCAGCATGGGTTCCTGGAATGGGCCCCCATTGCGCAGAAGCACCGGCCGCGGATAGGGATGCACCATCCCCTCCGCGTCAATCATCGCGTACTCGTCGGAGTAGTAGGTCGCCCCCCGCCGCAGCAGCGCCGCCACCAGCGACGACTTGCCCGCATGCGACATGCCTGGAATGAGAAGCGCCCGCCCCCTCCATGCAACTGTACCCGCATGCACAGCAAACCAGCCGCGCAGGCTACGAATCACGGTGTCGTCGAGCGCCCGGATCAAAAACTGCAACATCTGCATCGCCGATGGCGCAAAGACCCTGGTGCCTTCTTCAGTCACCAGTTCCAGACCGCCGTCCACCGCGCGCAACCGCGCGACCCCGTCCGGCTCGCCCTCAAATGCAGCAACGCGCGGCAGCCCCGGCAACAGATGCCGCTCCAAAACCTCCAGCACATCGCGGCTAGGGGCCTCAACCTGCAGGTTGCACCCATACGCGCATACTCGGAGTAGATGGGTATCGGGCATGCAATCACTATACTGTCGCGGCCTCGGCGCTGTGTTCGCGCACAAGAAAGGCGGCCCGTATCGAGCCGCCTTGTATTTCATCCTGGAAGGCTTCGCCTGTCAGTCGCGAGGGCCCTTACTTTTGCTGACGATTGCTTCGGGACGGTTGAAATGCTCTGTCTCCCCATCGTCGTCCTGATGGCCAGACCCTGCACGTTTCGCGTAGGCTTTTTGATCCGAAAGGGTCATCGACACAACCAGCGGCAGGGCAATTGCACCAAGTGAGGCAAGCACCTGCCGACGTGAGGTTCCAGCCGATGCATTCGATGCAATCACGAGGTTCTGCTCTTGCAGACTTGCGACCGCCTCCTCCGCCAGATCTTCAGTCACCGCTGGATTCAAACTCCTTCGCATACGCTCAGTCACTTCTCTCAAAGTTACTGGGCCCACACACGCATCCCATGCAGCCCCCGCCGTCGCATTCAGCGCGTACACTCTGTCATTTCTTGAGTCAATGATTACCCGCGACCCGTCGGGCAGAGCATTCTCAACGATCTCAGCATTCGTGCGCTCTACCTTCATCTTGTCCACCCCATCCATCTTTCCGTTTAAACTTAGCCCCTGCCATCCCCACTTGGGCTGAAGTATACCCGAATCGGAATCGAGCAACCACACGGATTCTTCCACTACTTGGTAATCCTTCCAACATTTCCGGTAACTGCGAATAGGATTACTTTCGTAGCAGACGTGCATCGCAACCTCAGTATTTTCATACCAATGCATGCGTGAGGTTACCTCTTTCATCTCTCGATCCCACCAGTCGCGCGTCCAAGCTTTTCTACGATGCCCGAACCAGGCAACCAGGTCCATTCACCTTTCGTAGCAGCCAGAGCAGCGCGGTCCTAAAAGGCACGCCTTCGCCGCACCCATCCGATCGTCGTGCCGCGACTCTGTTCCCTCGCCTTCACTCCATCCGCGTCAGCGTCTCAATCAGCCGTTCCTTGTTCGCCGCGGCCAGCTCGTCCAGCCCGTCATACACGCGCAGCCACGCATAGCTGGCGCCAGCCGCCAACAGCAGAAACACCGGCACCGCCATCCACAACCGCCCCAGCCGCGCGCACCCCACAAACACCACCGCGGCAATCGCGATGAAGCCGAACTGCACCAGAATCGTCAGCAACGCGCTCGACGCCGATCCGCGCCGCCGCATCAGCCTTCCGGGATCCATCCGGTGCGGCATCTTCAGCGAGAACTGGTTCCCAATCGCCAGGTTCGCCGGCAGCGCAAACAGCAGCCACGCCACCGTCGCCGCCGTCAGCACGTCATTCGGCCACCCCACCCGCACGCTCGTCAGCACCCACGCCGTCGCCGCAACCAGCGCAAAGACCGATCCATGAAACAGATTCTTCCCCACCATCACCGCCCGCACCGGCGTGGGAGAAAGAAACAGGAGCCGCACCCCCGCGCCTTCCGTGCCCAGCGCGTTGAAGATCAGTTGCGACACCCCCATCAGCGCATACGCCAGGCACGCCGGCAGTGCGATCGCCGTTCTTCCCCAGCCTTCCGTCGCATTGGCGCGCAGCAGGCTGCTCAGCACCAGCACCATGAACAGCGGAGCGCCAATAACATACAGCACCGGCATCGACCGCAGCGCCGTGCGCACCTCTTTCTGCAGCACCGCCGCAATCGGCCCCGCGCCGCGCATCGGCACGCTCTCTGCCGCCCGGGCGCCTGCACCCGAAGCGGCAACCTCGCTCAGGTCTTCTCCGCGAAACTCCGCTCTCAGGCGCAGTCCCAGCAGCGCCATCAGAATCGCGCCATACACGCCCAGCTCGGCCAGCGCCAGTCCTGCCTCACCGCCACTCGGCTGCGCCAGCACGCGCGCCGCCAGCCCCGGCGGCAGCCAGCGGTCCACGGCTTCCGCGGCCCGCGCGGTGCCTTGCGGCCACGCCCTGCCCTGCGGCTCCTCCACTACCGGCCCATGCCGCGGCACTCGATGCTCCGTGTTCTCCTTGCGCAGAGCGGGGTTCAGCAACTGCACGCTCAGCACCAGCGCCGCCAGCGCTGCGCCCACCAGCTCCCGTGAGCGCCGTCGCGCCAGCCATCGGTCAAGCCACACCAGAGTCAGCCGCACCAGTGCCACATTCATCGCCGCAAACAGCAGCACAGCCGCCAGCGCCCACGCCGCCCGGTCCGGACGCGCCACCGCCACGCCAATCCAGATCCCCAGTGCGCACAGCCCGCCCTGCAAAGTCGAAACGTCCGCCACGCCTGAAACAAGATGCAACAGAAAATACGACCCGAAGCTCAAGGGAAAGCGCAGCAGGTCCCCCATGTCGGAGTGCCCCTGAAACCACGCCAGCCCGATCGGCACCGACTGCCAGATCAGCAGCAGCGTCCAGAAGAGCAGCCGCATCCGGCTCCACTCTCCGCGCGCCGCCAGAACATACGCCAGAAAGCCGAGGCCGATGCTCAGCCCCACGCCCATCATGCAGTAGAAAATCACGCCCAGGCCGCGCGCACCCAGCTCCCAATAGCCCTCCGGCGTGCGCAGGCTGTGCGTCAGCATCTGCCAGCGCGCGCGCAGCAGCGCCGCGTATTGCGCCCGCGCAAGCCCACCCAGCGGTCCCCTGTCCTGCCACCGCGGCCTCGCGCTCACGCCAGCCACGAGAGCTCCTGCGCCACCGCCCCCGGCTCCGCGCCCACAATCGACAGGAAAATCTCTTCCAGCGTCAGCCTGCGGCTGCTCTCCTCGCCCGGCAGGCGCGACGCCACGCCCGCGCGCAGTTCCTCAATCGACCCGTTCGCCACCAGCCGCCCGTGATGAATGATGGCCACATGGCTGCACAGCCGCTCCACAATCTCCAGCACATGCGTCGTTAAAAAAATCGTCGCCCCGCGCTGAATCATCCCCTGCAGCAGGCCCTTCAGCATGCCCGCCGCAATCGCATCCACGCCCTCAAAAGGCTCATCGAGAAACAGCACGCTCGGCGCATGAATCACCGCCGCCGCCAGCGCCAGCTTCTTCTGCATCCCGTGCGAAAAATCCGTAATCAGCTTGCGCTGGTCGCTCGCCAGGTCCATGAACTGCAGCAGCTCTTCCGTGCGCTGCCGCGTCGTCGCAAGGTCCAGCCCATACATGCGCCCGGCAAAGTGCAGATACTCGGTCGCCGTCAGCCGTCCCAGCAGCGCCATGCCCTCCGGCGTCACGCCAATCTGCCGCTTCAGCTCCACCGCGCCCGCGTGGAACGGTTCGCCCAGAATGCGAATGCTTCCCGATGTCGGCTCCAGCAGCCCCGTCAGCATCTTGATCGTCGTGGATTTTCCCGCGCCATTCGGCCCCAGAAATCCAAAGAACTGACCCGGCGCCACCGTCAGAGTCACATCGTCCACCGCCGTCAGCGCGCCAAACCGCCGCGTCAGTCTCTCTGTTTCAATCGCCGCACTCGCCATGTCCCGTCCGATTGCCAACGTTGGCCCGTTCGCTTCCTGTCTCTTTAACGGTGCATCTCAGGCCGTCGCACGCGCCGCTGGTTCGCCTGCTTCCAGTCCAAACGGATCGTTGTCCCGGTCCGTGACCTTCGCCAGCGCCGCCAGACGTTCGGCCAGCTCCGGTGTCCAGCAGCCATCCGGCGCGCGCCAGCTCCAGTTGCCCGTCGCCACTGCGGGCGTATTCATGCGCGCCTCTGAGCCCAGCTCCAGCAGATCCTGCGCCGGAGCGATCGCCATCTGCGCAGCGCTT